>JAZKFK010000268.1:0-6570 GCA_040386475.1 Pseudomonadota bacterium
GTCAGCTACTGCGCGCCGGACGAGAAGCCCTACCTGCGTGATATCCAGAAGCTGACCGGAGTGGCTCCGGCCTCCGCTCCGCTGCCCAAGGATTTCGTGGCTCTGGCGTCAAAGCTGCCCAAGCCCGCCGCCACCGGCAGCGGCGCCGAGTATTCGGAGGACCGCCGCGATGGCTCCAACCGTCGCAGCCGCCAGGCCGAAAGCCGCAACCGTGGCCCGCGTCGCAATCCCGATGCACTGGTCCTGAAGCGCGGCGAACGCGCCGAGCGTCCCGCGCGTCCGGCCGGTGGTGACCGTCCGGTGCGTGATGATCGTCCGGTTCGGAACGACCGTCCGCGTGATGATCGTCCCGTGCGCAACGACCGCCCGCGTGATGACCGCCCTGTGCGCAACGACCGTGCGGCGGGTGACCGTCCCGTGCGGAATGATCGGCCGGTGCGCGATGACCGTGCGCCGCGGACCGACCGTCCGGCGCGCGATGATCGCCCCGCCCGTTCGCAGGGTGCCGCTCCAGCCCATGCTGGTGCCCATGCTGGCGGACGTCCGGCGCATGGCAATGGCCCGCGTCCTGCTCCCAGCGGTGGTCCGCGTCGCAATGGCGGCGGCAGCGGCGGCGGCCAGGGCAACGGCAAGCGCAACGCCTGGCAGGGTTAATCTGATCCTCTACCCCTCCCACTCGCGGGGGAGGGTTGGATGGGGCAGAACCCTTCTCCGTCCCCTCCCGATGGGAGGGGTGTTAGACTTTAGAACCGGTTATCCTTCGGGAAGCCCGTGGGCGGCATCCGCCCGGCGGCGCCGCGGGCCACCTTCCACATGGCAATGTCGCTTTCGGTCCGCGTGCGGCCGGTATCGCCGCCCATCGTCCAGCTGAGGCCATCGGCCAGCGTGAACGTGGTCACATCGCTGAGGCCGCCATCGCGATAGCGTTGCAGCGTTACGCCCTGCCCGCGTGACATCACCGGCAGCTCGTCCAGCGCGAAAACCACCAGCTTGCGGTTGTCACCCACCACGGCCACATGATCGTGCGCGGCGGCAATCGCGCGGGCGACCACCAGCTTCACTCCGTCCTTCACGTTTACCACCTGGCGGCCCTTGCGGGTCTCGGCCAGCAGTTCGTCCGTCACGGCGGCAAAGCCCTTGCCGTTATTCGCCGCCAGCAGCAATTGCCGGCCCGCTTCGTGCACGATCAGGGCGATGATCTGCGCGCTGGCATCCAGGTCCAGCGTATTCCTCACCGGCTCACCAAAGCCGCGCGCACCGGGCAGTTTGTCTGCCCCCATGGTGAAGAAGCGTCCGTCATCGCAGGCCAGCAGCAGTTTGTCGGTGGTCTGGCAATGGACCGCAAAGCCCGCCTCGTCGCCTTCCTTGTACTTGAAATCGCCGCAACCATCGGCGCCCAGGTCCACGTGGCCCTTGGCGGCGCGGATCCAGCCCTTGCGGCTGAGCACCACGGTCACCGGCTCCTTCTCGATCATCGCATCCATGCTGAATTCCACCACCGGGGCGGCTTCGGCAATCGTGGTGCGGCGTGCACCCAGCGTGGTGGTTTCGGCGTATTCCTTGCGCAGGTTGGCCAGATCGCGCTTCAGGCGGGTGCGCTGGCGGGCGGGACTTTCCAGCAGTTTGTTCAGCTCGTCCTGCTCGGCCAGCAGTTCGTCCTGCTCCTTGCGTAGCTGCATTTCCTCCAACTTGCGCAAGCTGCGCAGCCGCATGTTGAGGATCGCCTCGGCCTGCCGGTCGGTCAGCTCGAATTCGGCCATCAGCACTGGCTTGGGCTCATCCTCGGCACGGATGATCGCGATCACCCGGTCAAGGTTGAGGTAGGCGATGATATAGCCCGCCACCAGTTCCAGCCGGTTGGCGATCTTGTCCAGCCGGTGCTGGCTGCGGCGCTGCAGTACGTCGATCTGGCTGGTCAGCCAGTGCAGCAGCACTTCCTTCAGGCTCATCACCATCGGGGTGCGCGTGGCGTCCAGCACGTTGAGGTTGAGGCTGAAGCGGGTTTCCAGATCGGTCAGCTTGTAGAGCGACTCTTTCAGCAGCTCAGGCTCGATATTGCGGCTGCGCGGGACCAGCACGATGCGGATCTGCTCGTCGCTTTCGTCGCGCACGTCTTCCAGGATCGGCAGCTTCTTGTCGGCGATGGCTTGCGCGATCTGTTCGATCAGCTTGCCCTTGGCCACCTGGTAGGGGACTTCGGAAATGACCAGCTGCCAGCCGCCGCCCTTCAACCGCTCGATCCCGGCCAGCCGGTCTTCCTCGGTGGTCGCTTCTTCCGCGTAGAACCGCCCGCGCAGGCGGAAGCTGCCGCGCCCGGTGGCATAGGCGTGGCTGATCGCCGCAGCGCTATCCACCACCAGCCCGCCAGTGGCGAAGTCCGGCCCGCGGAATACGCCCATCAGCTCGTCATGCGTCACGTCCTTGTTGAACAGGACCAGTTCGGCCGCATCGATGATCTCGGCCACGTTGTGGCTGGGGATGGAGGTGGCCATGCCCACGGCAATGCCCGCAGCGCCATTGGCCAGCAGGTTGGGGAAGATGCCGGGGAAGACGGTCGGCTCTTCCTCCTCGTTGTTGTACGTCGGCACGAAATCGACCGTACCTTCGTCCAGCCCGTCCATCAGCAGCATGGCGGTGCGGGTGAGGCGGGCCTCGGTATAGCGTTCGGCGGCGGCGTTATCGCCATCGATATTGCCGAAGTTGCCCTGCCCTTCGACCAGCGGATAGCGCAGCGAAAACGGCTGGGCGAGCCTGACCATGGCATCATACAGCGCCAGGTTGCCGTGCGGATGGTACTTGCCCATCACGTCACCCACCACGCGGCTGGACTTCTTGAAGGCGCTGCCCGGATCCAGCTTCAACCCGCGCATGCCCCACAGGATGCGGCGGTGCACCGGCTTCAGCCCGTCACGCAGATCGGGCAGAGAGCGCGCAGTGATGGTGGACAGGGCATAGACCAGGTAGCGCGTGGACAAGGCGCTATCGAACGGGGTGTCGACGATGGAGTCGAACGGATCCTTATCAGTCTCGGAAGTCGTCATGCGGCCCGCCCTAGCAGCGGCACGTTTCACACAACAGCGCGGAACCAGCGCCTTTCCCCATGTGTTGTAGGCGCACATCCCCCACACACGAGGACCACTTCCCATGACACAGAGAATCATGATCCTGGCGACCGACGGCTTCGAACAGTCCGAGCTGGAAAAGCCCAAGGCCCTGCTGGAGGCGGCGGGCTATGAAACCGTGGTCGTCAGCCCCAAGGCTGGCGAAATTCGCGGCTGGGACAACAAGGACTGGGGCCGCACCGTCAAGGTGGACATGGCATTGGCCGATGCTGACGAGGGTGACTTCGATGCCCTGCTGCTGCCCGGCGGGCAGATGAACCCCGATATCCTGCGCATGGAGAGCGAAGCGGTCGATCTGGTGGCTGACTTCTACGACGCCGGTAAGCCCGTGGCGGCGATCTGCCACGCGCCGTGGCTGCTGGTGGAGGCCGACGTGGTAGATGGCCACCGCGTAACATCGTGGCCATCGCTGCGCACCGACCTGGAGAACGCCGGCGGCGAATTTGAGGATGCCGAAGTGGTGGTGGACGAGAACCTGATCACCAGCCGCCAGCCGGAAGATATTCCCGCCTTCACCGATGCCCTGATCGCCATGCTGAAGGAGCGGGCGGAGGTTGAACTGGCGGATTGATCTGCGCTGAGAGAGATGCATGGGGAGCGCGGGCGAAGCCCGTGCTCCCTTCCCTCATGTACCCTGCATATCCCGGCTTTCACGCGGGATGCGCACCTCGATGCCGTCAAGGTCCTCGGTCAGCAGGATCTGGCATGACAGGCGGCTGGTGGCGGCCAGGCTGGCGGCAAGGTCGAGCATGTCTTCCTCGTCATCACTGGCAGGGGGCAATTTGGCGAACCAGTCAGGCGCCACGACAACATGGCAGGTGGAGCAGGCCATCTGCCCTTCGCACGTGCCCTCCAGCGGCATCCCGGCGGCCTGCGCAACTTCCAGCAGACGGTCACCCGGCTTGCCTTCGGCCTCTATGCGCCCACCGTCGCGCGTGATGAAGATGATCTTGATGTGCCTTACTCCTGGCCGATTAGTCTTGGGCGGCCGCAGCGCTGATAATGGCTGCCGCCGCCGCTTCAAGCTCTTCCAGCGTGGTATAGCGGCCAAAGCCCAGCCGGATCGATGATTTGGCCTGCCCATCGGACAGGCCCAGCGCGCGCAACACATGGCTGGGGCGGCCCGATCCGCTGGCACAGGCAGAACCGGCAGAAAAGGCGATCTGGCGGCAATCGCTCATTAGCCGGGCGACATCGAGGCCATCGCGGCGCACGTTGAGGTTGCCATGCCACCGCTGGCTGGCGCTGCCGTTCAATTCCCACCCGGCGAACAGATCGCGCGCGCTGTGCCATAGCGCGGCAATATGCGCGGCATCCTCGTCCTGCCTGGCGAGTGCCACCTGCACCGCCGCGCCAAATCCGGCGCACAGCGCGGGCGAAAGGGTGCCCGAACGCAGGCCCTGTTCCTGCCCGCCGCCGGTCGTCTGCGGCACAAGCGAAACTCCATCGCGCACCCACAGCGCGCCGATGCCCTTGGGGCCATGCAGCTTGTGCGCAGAGACGGCGGTCAGGTCTGCTTCGGCCACCGGCACCTTGCCCGCCGCCTGCACGGCGTCCGACAGGAACAGCGCGCCCATGGTTCGCGCCCTGGCATGCCATGCAGCCGAGTCCTGCACCGTACCGATCTCGTTGTTGACCTGCATCACGCACACCAGCCGGGTATCGGCGGGGAGCGGGTTGGCTGGGTCAGCTATGCCATCCGCATTCACTGGCATGACGGTGGTCGCGCCCAATGCCTGCGCTGTATCAAGCACGGCGGCGTGTTCGATTGCGCTGACGGCAATTGTCCCACCATGTCCTGATCCGCGAATGGCCAGGTTGATCGCCTCGGTCGCGCCGCTGGTGAAGACCACCCGCCCGCCTGTGGGAAACAGCGCCGCCACCTGCTCGCGCGCCACTTCCACTGCGGCCGCCGCCATGCGGCCCAGCCGGTGTGCGCTGTGGGGGTTGCCGAAGCCGGAGCTGCCTGGCCCGCCCAACCACGGCAACATCGCCTCCAGCGCTTCGGGTGCCAGAGGTGTCGTCGCCTGGTAATCGAGGTAAGTCACGCCAGCGACGCCCACGCCGAGGCGAACGCGGCCAGATCGTCTGGCGTGGTATTCCACCCCAGCGAAACGCGGATCGTGCGCGCCGCCACCTCGTCGCTGAGGCCAAACGCCTTGAGCACGCGGCTGGGTTTGAGCGACCCCGACGAGCACGCGCTGCCCGCCGAGACGGCAAAGCCCATCGCGTCCAGCCGGATCAGCAGCGCCTGCGCGCTCATCGTGCGGTGAGTGGCGGCCAGGATGTGCGAGCATTGCGGCCCCAGCTTCACCACGCTGCCTTTGTGCGCGATCATGTCGCGCAGGTCATAGCGGTCGGGGAATGTGGTGGGCCAGGTTTCCACCCCGCCCGCCTCCAGCGCGGCGGCCATGCCAAGCACGGCGGGCAGGTTCTCGGTGCCCGCGCGATAGCCGCGCTCATGCCCGCCGGTCGGCTCCAGCATGGCATAGTCGCGCACCAGCAGCGCGCCCACGCCCACCGGGCCACCCAGCTTGTGCCCGGATACCACCACCATGTCGGCCTTGGGCAGCGGCACGCGGCCCGCGCTTTGCGAACAATCGGCCAGCAGCCAGCCGCCCGCTTCGTGCACTTGCGCCTGCACGGGCGTGCCTTCGTGCGGGATCAGCACGGTGCCGGTTTCGGAATTGGTGGATTGCAGCGCCACCACCGCCTTGCCCGGTTTGGCCAGCGCGATGGCCAGCGCCGTGGGATCAAGCGTTGCCTGCTTTACCGCCAACACCTCGGCCTGCGGGGCGGCGCGGAACACCGCATCGTGCTCCACCGCGCTGATGATCTGGCGCTCCACCTTCGCGCGGCCAAGGCCGATGGCGAGCGCCTCGCTGGCGCCGCTGGTGAAGATCACTTCGCCTTCCCAGCCCAGCGCCGCTTTCACCCGCGCCCGCGCATCTTCCAGCGCGGCGCGCGCGGCGCGGCCTTCGGCGTGCGGGCTGGAGGGGTTGGCCCACAGCGCAAAACCCTGCTCCATTGCCGCCTGCGCTTGCGGGCGCAGCGGGCTGGTGGCGGCGTGATCGAGATAGATGCGGGCGTTGATAACGGATGCTTTCGTGGAATAATTGCGGTTTTGCGGCAAGTTCCTATATAGGCCGCCACTTCCGCCGCGCTACCCGCGCGGTCAAGCACCCATTATAGAGCACCACAGACCCATGCCACACGTGATCTTTCCCGGCCCAGAAGGCCGCCTTGAAGGACGTTTCTCTCCCGGCCTGCGCCCGCGCGCACCGGTGGCCATGATCCTGCACCCGCACAGCCAGGGCGGCGGCACGATGAATGATCGCATCGTGCAGATGCTGTACAAGAATTTCACCGATCGCGGTTTTGCCACCTTGCGGTTCAACTTCCGCGGCGTGGGCAAGAGCCAGGGCAGCTTTGACAACGGCATCGGTGA
>JAZKFK010000269.1:0-1398 GCA_040386475.1 Pseudomonadota bacterium
GTCTCGGTGAAATGGCGATAGACGGCGCCGTGCGCCAGCCGGATGTGGAAGCCGACAATGCCATCAAGCGCGCCGACGCCGGTGGCGGAACCGTCGTTCTGCGCCATCTTGTCCGCGATCAATGCGTGGCTTGTCAAAGTGCGTTTCCCATCAAGCCCTGAAGTGGCGAAGCAGCAGGATGCCCCTTCGTCGATATTGCACATTCGTTAGTAAAGCATACAATTCAACGCAAGCGCTCCACAGCGCAAGGAGAGGACGAGTTTCCATGGTGCATTTCCCCGATACGCCCAGCTTTACCGGCTTCAACACCCCCAGCCGGATCGAGGCCGACATTGAAGACCTGCTGCACGAAGGCACCATCCCCGCAGAGCTGAACGGCGCCTTCTTCCGGGTGCAGCCCGATCCGCAGTTCCCGCCGATGCTGGGCGACGATATCGCCTTCAACGGCGATGGCATGATCACCCGCTTTCATTTCCATGACGGGCAGTGCGATTTCAAGCAGCGGTGGGCCAAGACTGCCAAGTGGCATGCCGAGCGTGAGGCCGGGCGCGGGCTGTTTGGCAAGTATCGCAATCCCCTGACCGACGATCCCTCGGTCGAAGGGATGATCCGCAGCACTGCCAACACCAATGCGTGGGTCTTTGCCGGCAAGCTGTGGGCGATGAAGGAAGATAGCCCGGCCCTACTGATGGACCCGGTGACGATGGAAACCGAAGAGTTCGAGACCTGGCACGGCGCCATGCGCAGCCAGACCTTCACCGCACATCCCAAGATTGATCCCGCCACCGGCAACATGGTCGCCATCGGCTATGCCGCCAGCGGCCTGTGCACCGATGACGTGTCGCTGATGGAAGTGGATCCCAGCGGCAAGCTGTTGCGCGAAGTGTGGTTCAAGGTGCCCTACTATTGCATGATGCACGACTTCGCGATCACGCCGGATTACCTGGTGCTGCACATCGTGCCCAGCACCAGCAGCTGGGAATACCTTGAACAGAAGCGCGAGCATTTTGCCTTCGACACCACCATGCCGGTGTACCTGGGCATCATCCCGCGCCGCGATGACCTGAAGCAGGAGGATATCCGCTGGTTCAAGCGCGACAACTGCTTTGCCAGCCACGTGGTCAACGCCTGGCAGGATGGCACCAAGGTGCATTTCGTGGTGCCCGAGGCGAAGAACAACATGTTCCCGTTCTTCCCGGACATCCACGGTGCGCCGTTCGATGGGCGCCAAGCGATGAGCAAGCTGACCCGCTGGACGGTGGACATGGCCAGCAACACCGACGACTTTGCCGAGATCACGCAGCTGACCGAAACCGCCAGCGAGTTCCCCCGCATCGACGATCGCTTCACCGGCATCAAGGCGCGCTATACCTGGGGCCTGGAGATGGACATGCGCCG
>JAZKFK010000269.1:1498-3434 GCA_040386475.1 Pseudomonadota bacterium
GAGCACGCCTAGCTTGATTTTTGCCCTCCCGTGGGCGACGCTGCCTGCGGGAGGGCCAATCATGACAATTCGTTTAGCTGCCACGCTGGCGGTGCTTTCGCTTGCTGTCTCCGGCTGCGCGCAGGTCGCGGCAGAGGCGGAGCCGCAGGAGGCCGCTTACAGCCAGGCCGAGATCGATGGCAGCGCCGCGCCGTCTGCCGCCACCGTGGCCATGCGCTGGCAATGGCTCAACCCCGAGGTGAACGCGTTCACTTTCCGTAATACCCAGAGTGTGTTCGCCTTCCGCACCGTCAGCGCGCCCGCCACGCCGCGCGACCTGCCGCAAGGGCAGGCGCTGGCCCTGCCGCAAGCCACGCTGGCCGGGGCGAATGTCGAATATGACCAGTGGGCCGATGGCACGTTCACCAATGCCTTGCTGGTGCTGCACGACGGGCAGGTGGTGTTCGAAAATTACCGCAACCGGATGACGGCGGAGACGCCGCATATTGCCTTCTCGATGACCAAGACGATCACAGCCATGCTGGTAGGCCAGGCGCTGGACCGGGGCGAGATTGCCAGCCTCGATGACCTGGCCAGCAAGTATGTGCCCGCCTTGGCCGACGGGGCCTATGGCCAGGCGACCATTCGCAATATCCTGGAAATGCGCAGCGGGGCGGATATCGAGGAGCGGTATGACTTTGGTGCCAATCCCAGCCTGGCCGGGCAGATTCACCGCGATGCCATTGTCCTCAGCCAGAAGCGCTTTGCCGATTTCGCGGTCGGCATCGGCCAGCGCGCCGCGCCGGGGGCGGAGTTCAATTATGCCACGCTGGATACCGCCGTGCTTGGCTGGGTGCTGGAAGAAGCGACCGGGGAAAAGCTGGAAGACCTGATGGAGCAGCGCCTGTGGCAACCGCTGGGGGCCGAACATGACGGGCATTTCCTGGCAGACGGCCCTGTCGGCACCGGTCGCGCGCTCAATGGCATGGGCTTCAACGCCACCTTGCGCGATTTTGCCCGGCTGGGGCAATTGCTGCTGGATGATGGCATGGTGGGTGAAACGCGCGTGTTGCCCGAAGGGTGGGTGGCGCAGATGACCGCGATGAAGCCAACCGGGCTTCCGGCGGGCGAGGGCTTCCCCGGCTATGGCCTGCAGACCTGGCAGGTGGATGGTGAACCCGGCGCCTATGCCGCCGTCGGGCTGGCCGGACAGTTCATCTATGTCCATCCGGCCACGCGCACGGTGGTGGTGAAGCTCAGCTATTACCCCCCAGTCCCGCCTTCAACCACCGATGGCGATGTGCTGGGCCTGTTTGCGCGCATCGCCAACGGTTCGTAAAATTCGCCAAGATCGCCAAATAGGTTAAGGAACAGCATGTGATCAAACCTGAGTTGGAATTCGTTTACGAGGCGAGCGGCAACCTGGAGCCCCCGCGCGAGATCGGGCCGGTGGTGGATGGGACCCGCCGGATCATCCCGATCAGCAGTGGCGGCTATGTCAAAGGGCCGCTGATCAACGGCCAGCTGATGGGCAACAGCGCCGACTGGCAACTGACCCGCCCCGACGGGGTGACGGTAGCCGATGCCATCTATGCCATCGAAACCGATGACGGCGCGCTGATCCAGATCCGCAACAAGGGCCTGCGCCACGGCCCGCCCGAGGTGATGGACCGGCTGCGGCGCGGCGAGGAGGTTGATCCGGCCGAATACTATTTCCGCACCGTGCCGGAATTCATTGCGCCCACCGGCAAGTATGACTGGATGAACAAGTCGATCTTCATCTGCTCGGGCGCGCGTTATGCCAGCAGCATCAAACTGTGGGTGTGGCGGGTGCTGTAGGCGGGAACCCCTGCGACCGCGCGCGGTTGCACATTCGAACTGTTTCAGGGGAACACAACCATGCGCCTGCCTCTTGTCCTGCTTGCTGCCACTGCCAGCCTGATTGCGGGCTGCACCG
>JAZKFK010000270.1:0-247 GCA_040386475.1 Pseudomonadota bacterium
AGGAACGTGCTGCGGATGCGGTCACCCATGGCGCGGCTCATCCCGCCATTGGCCTCGACATAGGCATAAGCATCGTGATCCAGCATCTCGGTCCACTGGTAGGCATGGTAGCCTGCCGAATAGCCGTTGCTGAAGATGTGCCGGAAGTATGGCGTGCGATAGCGCGGCGGCACCAGCGTGGTGTTCAGGCCGGTGCGGCCCAGCGCGGCGGCTTCAAACGCCATCAGGTCGGTCGGTACCTGATCGG
>JAZKFK010000270.1:257-3418 GCA_040386475.1 Pseudomonadota bacterium
ACCAGCGAGGCGGAGACGACCTCGCCAAAGGCATAGCCCTGGTCAAACTTGCTGGCCCGGTCGATCGCGGTCAGCAGCTCGGCGGGGATGGTCTCGCCGGTCTGCCAGTGCTTGGCATAGTTGTTCAGCACCGATGGCACGGTGGCGAAGTTTTCGTGGAACTGGCTGGGGAATTCCACCCAGTCACGCGCGGTGTTGGTGCCCGACAGGCTGGGATACTGCTGGCTGGCGAACAGGCCGTGCAGGGCATGGCCAAATTCGTGGAACATCGTCGTCACATCGTCAAAGCTGGCCAGCGCCGGCTGCCCGGCGGCGGGCGGGGCAATGTTCAGCGTGTTCGAGATGGTCGGCTTGTTGCCCAGCAGATAGGACTGCTCGGTAAAGTTGTTCATCCACGCGCCGCCCTGTTTGTTACCGCGGGCGAAGGGATCGAAATAGAACAGGCCCAGCTCAGCGCCGTCCTTGTCGATCACCGTGTAGACGGTCATGTCCGGGTGATAGACGGGGATATCGGTGCGCTTCTGGAAGCTGATGCCGTAAAGCTGGTTGGCCATGTAGAACACGCCGTTTTCCAGCACGTTGGTGACCTCGAAGTACTGCTTGATGCGGCTTTCATCCAGGTTGTAGCGTTCCTGCCGGACCTTCTCGGCATAGAACGCCCAGTCCCACGGCTGCACGGTGAAGTTGTGCCCGTCCTGGCGAATGCGCTCGTTCAGCATCTCGGCCTCACGCTCCTGCGTGGCGGTGATCGCAGGGACCATGTCGCGCAGGAAAGTGATCGCCCGCGTGGGCGTTGCGGCCATGCGATCGTACATCTGCCAGGTGGCAAAGTCGGGCTCGCCAAACAGCGCGGCCTTGCGCGCGCGCAGCTGCACGATTTCGCGGATGGTGGCGGTGGTATCGAACTGCCCGCCGCTGGAGGTGCGGTTGATGCTGGCATTGTACAGCTTCTCGCGCGTGGCGCGGTTTTCCAGCGAGGCGAGCAAGGGCTGCTGCGTGGTGTTGATCAGCGCCAGCATGAACTTGCCGGGATGGCCACGCTCGGTCGCCAGGGTGGCGGCGGCGGTAATCTGCCCTTCGGACAGGCCGGCCAGCTCCGCGCGGGTATCCACCAGCACGGCCCCGGCGGCGGTGCCTTGCGTCAGCTTCTGGCCGAATTCGGCCTCCAGCGTGGACAAGCGGCCGTTGATCGTGCGCAGCTGGTCCTTGGCGGCATCATCCAGCAGCGCGCCGCGATGGACGAACTCGTCGTAATAGACCTCCAGCAGCATGGCGTCTTCGCCGGTCATGCTCATCGCTGCACGGTTGTCGTAAACAGCCTTCACGCGGGCAAACAGCGCCTCGTTCAGGTAGATCGCATCGTCCATCGCCGCCAGCTTGGGCGAGACGGCGGTATCGATGGCGTCCAGCGTATCGTTGGTATTGGCGCCCTGCACCTGGCCAAACGCGGCCAGCGCGCGGTTGAGCATCTGCCCGGTCCGCTCCATCGCCACCACGGTGTTCTGGAAGGTGGGCGCCTCGCGGTTGCGGGCAATGTGCTCCACTTCGGCCAGCTTGATGGCGATGCCTTGCTCAATCGCGGGCTGGTAATCGCTGTCCTGGATGCGGTTGAAATCGGGCGCCTGGAACGGCAGCGTGGAGGGTTGCGCAAAGATGCCCGTGCCCACCGGAATCGGCGGAAGGGCAGTGGTAGCGGCAGTGGTCATGGCGCTGTTATCCGATGCGGCACAAGCGGTGAGCAGGGCGGCAGCAGCCACCCCGACCAGAAGGCGATTGAACATGAGATCTCCTGAAATCGCGAAACCCTGATGCACCGGTATCTGGCGCAACTGGATTGCTTTCTAGGGAAACCATCGTGGCCCTGCAATGAACAAGTGGCATCAAATCGTCAAACCGGGAACTGTTCGACCAGCGTATAATGCGATCCGCCCGGCGACAGGGTGCTGGTATAAAGCGCGAAGCTGGCAACGGTGAAATCCGGCACTGCCAACAGGGCATGGCGGGCGAGCCAGGCGGGCACTTCGGGCGCAGGGCCGCTCACCCGCGCCAGCGTGACGTGCGGGACATAGCGCCGCGCTATGGGCGGGCAGCCGGCCATCGCGCAGGCCTGGGCCACGCGGTGCTGCAAGGCGTGCAGTTCAGGGCAGGGCGCCACCCCGGCCCAAAGAGCTTTCACCCGCCCCTTGTGTTCGAAATGGCCCACCCCGCGCAGCGCCACTGCGAACGGCGGGACCGGCACCCGCGCCAGTGCGGACACCAGGTCATCGGCGGCGCGGACATCCACTTCGCCCAGGAAGGCCAGCGTCAGGTGCAGCTGTTCGTCATCCTGCCAGCGCGCGGCGTCCACGCCCTCCTGCGTATCGAGCAGCGCATCGGCCACGGCGGGCGGCAGACGGAGAGCGGTGAACAGACGCGGCATGGCTGGCGCGGCGAACCGCCGGGCTACTTGGGTGCCGCCGGGGCGCAGCGGCTGAATTCGCCCGCCTGGCAGGCACTCACATCGGCGCGCCAACTGGCCATCGCGGCGTCATAGGCGGCTTGCCTTCGGGCGACTTCCGCCTGATAGGCCTGCTGCGCGGCCTGGGCTTCGGCCTGTTGGCGGGCGATGATCGCCTCACGCTCGCTCAGTTCCTGCTCATAGGCTAGGCGACCGGCTTCGTTCTCGGCCACCTGGCGGGCGGCGAATGCGGCTTGCTCGGCGTTGAGTCTCTGCTGCTCGGCAATTTCCTCGGCGGCCTGTGCGGAAGTGACGGAAATCGAGTTGGCGTCAGCAGCGGACGATGCCGCGTCAGGCTTGCTGCCGAACACCTCGGCAACCGTTTGGGCCTGTGCCGGGCCGCACAACGCCACCAACGTTGACACCAGCATCACACCAGACAGGAGCTTGCCAGACCGTGGCTTGAAGGGATGTTTCATGAACTGCGTCCTTTCCTGCTGCAGGCTGACCGGCATCAGGTAAATCCCGGCCAGCCGCTTGCCAACCGCAGCGTGCCGCTGATCGATAGTGGCCGATCAGGCTGAACCTGCGCTTGACGGACCGCTGGTCACCCGACGGCACCTCTTGACCTGCGTGAACATTTGCGGAACATTGGTAATAGCCGGGGCGGACCTTCGGCCCACTGGACTCTGACCCCTAAAGGCACCACATCGCGCACCATGGC
>JAZKFK010000271.1:0-11432 GCA_040386475.1 Pseudomonadota bacterium
TGCTGCTGGGCGCCTGCCAGCAGGAGGAAGTGACGGTGGAACCCGATGTGGAGGATTTGAGCGGCGGCGAGATCATCGCCGTGCCGGCCGATCAGGAAGGCGTGGAAGTCAACCTGCCGGAAACGCCGATGACCAATGTGCCGGTGCAGAGCGCCAGCCCGGCGCAACCCGCCGCCGAATAAGCGCGCCGTGCCTTAGCGCTGCGGCCAGCGCAGCGCGGGGATCACGGCAAACACCGCTTGTCCCGCCAGGCCCAGCGCTCCAGCGGGGGTGGCCAGCGACGCCAGCCACGCGGCGGCAGATTGTCCCGCCAGCACTTTCGCCAGGGCCAGTTCGCTGACCATCAGCAGCGCGAAGGCGAGGCCGCCCATCGCCAGCGCGGCGCTGCGCGAGGGCAGTGGCCAGCGCCGCAGCACGCGGGCGCTGCACCACCAGCTTGCGGCCAGCATCACCGGCAGCTCGCACGCCACCGCCACCGTCGCGCCGACCAGCGGTGCCAGCCACAAGGTGCGCAGCGTGCCCAGCACGAAGCCCAGCGCCAGGATCACGCCAAGGTAGGCGCGGGCGGGGCGCAGGATCGTCACTTGCCGACAAACATGAACGCCACTGCCGCCATGATGCAGGCAAAGGCCGCCGCGTGGCGCCAGCTGGCCGCTTCGCCCAGCACGAACACCATGAACAGGCCGAACAGGGTGAGGGCAATCGCCTCCTGTGCGATCTTCAGCTGCCCCGCGCTCCACCCGCCGGCATAGCCGATGCGGTTGGCGGGCACGGCGAGGGAATACTCCACGCCGGCCAGCAGCCAGCTGATCAGGATCACCCAGCCCAGCGGGCGGGCATTGGCCACTTCCGGCCCGCCTTTGAGGTGCCAGTACCAGGCAACGGTCATGAACAGGTTGGACAGCGTGAGCAGGATCAGCGTGGGCATGTGGCCGGTGGTGCGCCGGGTTGGCCCAGGTGGTCAAGGGCGCGGTCAAGCGGGGGCTGTCCTACAGCGCGGCGCAGGTGGCAGGCTGTGGCGATGGTCCAATTCCGCTCCTGTCTCGCCCGCGCCGCCGTGCTGAACGGGTCTGCCCAAGGTGACACTTGGCGCCGACAAGTTGACGCTATTGGCCGCAAGCTGACGTTTTGGCCCTGGACTGTGTGCCATGTGTTCCAGGTTGTAGGGTTAGCACCAGCCCTGGCGGCTGCCCCCGCCATAGGGACGGGCACCGCCATTGGCGATCATCCAGTCGGCCAGCCGCTCCTCGCTGCCATCGGGAAAGACGCGCTTCACGAAGGCCAGTTCGCGGCCATACCTATCGGTTGGCTCGTCCAGCCGGGCAGTGATGCGGAAGCTGGCGCGGTTGAGCCACGTCTGCAGGGCCTGGGTGGAGGCTTCGGCCTGCACGGCCTCTGCCGGGCAGCGCGCATCCACCTCGGCGGTATCGATGCCAACCACGCGCACGGCACGCTGGCCGATATGGAAGGTGTCGCCATCGATCACGCAGTAGTAGCCGCGTCCCGGCCCGCAGCGGGTGAACCGGCCGGCAATTGCCTGAGGCTCGGTCTGCATGAAGGCGGGTGGTTCGTAGCTTTCCGGGTTCTCGACCACGAACCAGCCGGTAACAAGCACGGCCAGTAGGACGAACGGGCGCGTGGCGCGCAAGGCGCTGCGCCAGCTGAAGGGCGGGCGGGCGCGAGGTCGCCGGGGTGGACGCGGGGGAGGACTGCGCACGCCACCCTTGCGGGGCCTAAGGGGGACCGCCTTGCCACGTTCGACCGTCATCGGACCTTCCTACAGATACAGGACCAAGGAGCAAATCAGGAGGAGGGGTTGCGAATCGCTCGCAAGGCCCCCATATGACGAGGGCGGACCGGGCCCCTCTGGCGGGCGTTGTCTCCTGACAACGCTCGTGATGTCGGACCGCATCGGACAGCCGATGCGTTCTCGACCCTCCGGGCCTTCCCCCTCCCCGGTGCGATTTGCGCAAAGGCTGTCCGATCATCCCCTAATCGGCATGGCTCGGGAGTTATGGAATGATTGAACTGCTTACCGCCGACTGGCTCGGCACGCCCGTGTGGTTCTGGGCGGCGTTTCTTGCCATCGTGATCCTGTTGACCGCCTTCGACCTCGGCTTCCTGCACAAGGAAGACAAGGAGATGGGCGTGGGCGAAAGCCTGAAACTGAGCGCCTTCTACATCGCTGTCGCCATGCTGTTCGGCGTGTGGGTGTGGTTTGAGCGCGGGGCTGGACCCGGCAGCGAGTACTTCACCGGGTTCTTCATCGAAAAGGCGCTGTCGATCGACAACGTGTTCGTGATCAGCCTGATCTTCACCACCTTCGCGGTGCCGATGAAGTACCAGTATCGCGCACTGTTGTGGGGTATCATCGCGGTGATCGTGCTGCGCGGCCTGATGATCGCGGGCGGTGCGGCCCTGCTGGCCGAAGCGTACTGGATGCTCTACCTGTTCGCCGCGTTCCTGATCGTCACCGGCATCAAGATGATGTTCGCCGGAGACAAGCCGATGGACGTGGCCGGCAACCCCGTAGTGCGCTGGATCAGCACGCACATGCGCGTGACCAAGGACCATCACGGCCCCAACTTCTTCGTCAAGGTTCCCGATGAGAAGACCGGCCAGATGGTCCGCGCCGCCACCCCGCTGTTCCTGGCGCTGGTGGTGATCAACCTGGCGGACCTGGTGTTCGCGGTGGACAGCGTGCCGGCGATCTTCGCGATCACTACCGATACGTTCATCGTCTATACCAGCAACATCTTCGCCATCCTGGGCCTGCGCGCGCTGTACTTTGCGCTGGCGGCGATGGTGCACCGCTTCCATTACCTGAAGTATGCGTTGGCCGCGGTGCTGGTGTTCATCGGCACCAAGATCTTCGTGTCCGATTTCCTGCTCGACGGTGGCAAGATTCCGGCCTGGGTCAGCCTTGGCGTGACCTTTGGCCTGATCGCGGCGGGCATCGCCTATTCGCTGTGGAAGACGCGTGGGCAGGAGGAGCCGGACTGGCCCGCCCAGCCGCAATAGGGGCCGCACTAAAGCGGCCTCAGTCGTCCCCGTCTTTCTCGCCCTTGGCGCGGAAGGCGGGGATCGGCTGGAGTACCTCGAACGATTCTTCCAGCGGTGGGTGGCCCAATTCCGGCCAGACCAGCGGCTCGTCGGGCACGCTGCAATCGGGCAGGCGGTCCAGCAGGTCGCGGATCAGGGTCAACCGGCCGCGCTTCTGGTCGTTGAAATCGACTACCGTCCACGGCGCGTGAGGCGTGTGCGTGGCGGCCAGCATGGCCTCGCGCGCCTTGGTGTAATCGGCGTAGTGACTGCGCGCCTTGACGTCGATCGGTGACAGCTTCCAGCGTTTCAGCGGATCGGCCACCCGCTCGGCAAAGCGCTGTTCCTGTTCCGCCTGGTCGCAGCTGAGCCAGTATTTGAACAGCAGGATGCCATCATCTACCAGCATCTGTTCGAACACCGGCACGGCGGCCAGGAAAGTCTCGACCTGCTGCGGCGTGGCAAAGCCCATCACCTGTTCCACCCCGGCGCGATTGTACCAGCTGCGATCGAACAGCACGATCTCGCCCGCCGTGGGCAGGTGCTCTACATAGCGCTGGAAGTACCACTGGCCCATTTCCGCCTCGCTCGGCTTGGACAGCGCCACCACGCGGCACTGGCGCGGGTTGAGCCGGTCACGAATCGCGGCGATGGCGCCGCCCTTGCCTGCCGTGTCGCGCCCTTCGAACAGCACCAGCACGCGGTGGCCATGCATCCGGGCCCAGCGCGCCATGGCCACCAGTTCGTGCTCCAGCGCTTCAAGTGCTTCGTCATAGGTCTTGTTTTTCATCGCCACGGTGTCCCACCACGCGGGGGAAGCGGCAAGCGGTATTGACGGAAAGCGGGATCAGCGGGCGGCCAGGCTGCCGGTGCACCAGTCGCTGCGGCGGCCCTGCCATTCCTCGGCCAGCCCTTCGGCCACCAGCACTTGCCCCAGGCTGCGGCCATCGCGCATGGCCACGCGCAGCAGGCGGCCATAACGGTCCGCGTCGCGCCCCTGCCGCTGCAGGGTGAACGGCCCTTCGTTGAGCAAATCGACCAGGCGGCGGGTGGCCTGTTCGCCCAGCGCCCGCTCGCTGGCGCAACCGGGTTGCGAGACTTCGGGGGTGTTGATGTCCGCCAGCCGAATCTTCGCGCCATCCAGCCACAGGGTGTCGCCATCGACCACGCAGGTCTGGCGCGGGCCGCTGTCGCAGCGGGCAAACTGCACCTGCCGCGCGTCCTGCGCCTGCCCGGGCGAGCCGGCGAAAAGGGTGAGGACGAGCGCAAGCGCGGGCGAGCGGAGCAGGGCATGGTTCATCCCGCCGGGCTAGGCCCTCCGGGACTCGCGCACCCATCCGGCATGTTACGGGTCAGCAGGACTCCCTAGGCATCGGCATGCAAAGCCATTATGGGCCGCAGCCATGACCGATGCACACGACAAGATGCTGTTCAAGGCCGAGACGCTGATCGAGGCCCTGCCCTATTTCCAGCGCTATGCCGGGCGCAGCTTTGTGGTGAAGTACGGCGGCCACGCGATGGGCGACCCTGAGGCGGCGAAGGACTTTGCCGAGGATATCGTGCTGCTGAAGGCGGTGGGCATCAACCCGGTGGTGGTCCACGGCGGCGGCCCGCAGATCGGCGCCATGCTGAAGAAGCTGGGCGTGGAATCGCAATTCGTCGATGGCTTGCGGGTGACTGACAAGGCGACCGCCGAAGTGGCCGAGATGGTCCTGTCGGGCGCGATCAACAAGGAACTGGTCGGCTGGATTGCGCAGGCGGGCGGCAAGGCCATCGGCATTTCGGGCAAGGACGGCAACATGGTCCGCGCCGAAAAGGTCACCCGCACCAAGAAGGATCCCGACAGCCAGATCGAGCAGGCGGTGGACCTGGGCTTCGTGGGTGAGCCGAAAGAAGTGGATACCTCGGTCCTCAAGACGCTGAGCGACGGCGGCATGATCCCGGTGATCGCGCCCATCGCCAGCGACGGGCAGGGCCACACTTACAACATCAACGCCGATACGATGGCCGGTGCCATCGCCGCCGCGCTGGGCGCCGCGCGGCTGTTCCTGCTGACCGACGTGGCGGGCGTGCTGGACAAGGACAAGAACCTGCTGACCGACCTCAAGCCAGCGGACATCGCGCGACTGAAGGAAGACGGCACGATCAGCGGCGGGATGATCCCCAAGCTGGAAACCTGCGTGACTGCAGTGGAAGGCGGATGCGAGGCGGCGGTCGTGCTCGATGGCCGGGTGCCCCATGCGATGCTGCTGGAATTCTTCACCAGCCGGGGTGCGGGCACGCTGGTGAGCGCGTGAAGGCGCAAGCCGCCGCTGCCGCGCTGGCGCTGCTGCTGGCGGGTTGCGGTGACGATGCAGCGGAGGATAGCGCTACTCCGCCGCCGACGGCCGAGCCGAGCGCTACAGCCACTCCCCCGCCTGCGCCACCCGCGCCTGTTGGTCCCGTGGCCGAGGACATGGCCGTGCTGGAAAGCCGCGATTGCACCGCAGTGGTGCAGGGGTTTGCCGGAGCCGTGCAGCGCAAGGCGACGACCTTCGCTGACCTGTTCTGGATGCCTGATGCGGCAGGCAAGCCCGCCTTCGATGCGGCTGTTCAAGGCATGGCCAGCCCCGTCCTGACACTGGGCGCCATGACCCAGGAAGGCGCCGCCGGGTCGTTGTTCTGCACCGTGGAAGTGTCGCTGGCGGACGCATCGGCGCCGGCGAGCGATCCGGTTGCGGGTATGCTGACCCTGCGCCGCGTCAACGATGTGGACGGCGCCAGCGCGCAGCAATTGCGCTGGACGATCCGCTCCTATGCGGCAGGCCCTAACCCGGCCCCGTCTTAGGGTGTTGATACACCCGCCCCTGATCGGCTAGATGCCGCACAGGATCTCTTGCCGGAAGGTACGCACTTGCTGTTCTCCCTGATCAATATCGTCAATTACCTGGCTTACCTGGTGCAGGTGGTGGTGATCATCCAGTTCGTGCTGAGCCTGCTGATCAGCTTCAACGTGGTCAACATGAGCAACAATTTCGTCTCGTCGATCTGGACGGCGGTGAACGCGGTGCTCGATCCGGTGCTCAATCCCATCCGGCGGATCATGCCCAACACGGGGGCGATCGACTTTTCGCCGCTGGTGCTGCTGATCCTGCTGCGCATTTCCACCGAACTGCTGGTGGGACTGCAACGCAGCATGATTACCGGCAGCCTCTAGCCGCATTTCAGGTTCCGTTCAGCGGCTGGCCCGCTTACCCTGCCAGCGTAAACGGACAGGGCCGGAAAAGGGTAAGCACATGCGGATCAGATCGGGCCTAGCGTCAGTGCTTGCCGCCAGCCTTGTGCTGGGCGGGTTAGCCGGACTTGCTCTTGAAGCGACCGCGCAGGAACGCGGGGAACGCCAGCGCAATCGTCCTTTGCGCAGTGCGGGTGAACCCGGCCGCGTGGCTGCCGCCGACTGGAGCCTGGCCCGCTTGTCGCGCGAGGAAGGCCAATGGACCGCGTTTCGCGAAATGGTCGGCCCCGGTGCGCTGTTCCATCAAGCCAGTGGCCCGGTCGATGCGGCCCAGTGGCTGGCCGGGCGCGCCGATCCCGCAGAAGCCGAGCAATGGGCCCCCGCCGTCGCCTGGACCAGCTGCGATGGCACGCTGGCGGTGACCGAAGGGCGCTTCCGGCAGGCCGATGGCATGGTCGGCACTTACGTGACGGTGTGGGCCTTGCAGCGCGATCGCAGCTACAAGTGGACCTACGACCTCTCCAGCACCGACAACCCGCAGCCGGCCGCGCGCGAGCGGCCCGCGCTGCCTGCCGTTTCCCCCACCGACCTGATTACCGTGCTGGATATTCCCAGCGTGCGCGGCCACGTGGCCGATTGCCCGCGTCGGGGTGCAGCGCGTCCGGAACGTCCGCAGGCGATTGCCGGCAGCGCGGTACGCGCGGGCAGCGGCGCGTCCGATGATGCCACACTGGTGTGGCGTTGGGAGCACCGCGCCAATGGCGAGCGGCTGTTTTCCGCCGATTACCTGCACGAGGGTAGCTGGCAGAGGGTGACCGAGCGTCGCGTTGGCCCTACAGGGGCTTGATGATCGAGCTGTTCCTATCGGCCTTCATCACCCTGTTCGTGGTGATCGACCCGCCCGGCTGCGCGCCGATCTACGCCGGGCTGACCAAGGGTGCCACAGTGGCCCAGTCGCGCCTGATGGCCATCCGCGCGTGCCTGATCGCCACCGCCATCCTGCTGGTATTCGCGCTGTTCGGGCAGCAGTTGCTGGGCGCGCTGCATATCGAACTCGACAGCTTTCGCATTGCCGGCGGCATCATGTTGTTCATGATCGCGCTCGACATGGTGTTCGAGAAGCGCACCCAGCGGCGCGAGGAACGGGCCGAGAAGGTCGCCGCCACGCCGGAGATCGAGGATGTTTCGGTGTTTCCCATGGCCATGCCGATGCTGGCCGGGCCAGGCGCGATAGCGGCGGTGATGCTGCTGCAGAACGAGGCCGATGGGCCGCAGGAAACCGCCGTGGTGCTGGCCGCGCTGGGTGCGGTGATGGTCCTCACCCTGCTGGCCCTGATGGCCGCCAGCCCGCTGATGAAGCTGGTTGGCGCGCGGGTGGAGGCGGTGATTACCCGCCTGCTGGGTGTGCTGCTGGCGGCCTTGGCGGCGCAGTACGTGATCGATGGGCTGCGGAGCAGTTTCAGTTAGTTTTCGCCCACCCATCCGGGCGGGCGATCCTCCGGTGCTATCCCCTCCGCTTCGCTACGGGCCACCTGCGGGCGGCCAGTCGGCATTGCGGTTCGCTGATCGCGAACCGGAACAGCGCCTTCCGGCGAACTCCATCGGGCCGCCGGCCCGCAAGGGCGACCGCCCGCCCGCAGCGGGGGCAGCTTGCTGCCCGTCTAGCGAGGACGAAGCCGCGGATGCGGCTTCGCAAGACTATTGCAGCGTCACCCGTTCCTCGTCCGGATCGCCTTTGCCGAAGAACTCCAGCAATTGCACCATCACCTCGCACCGCGCGCGCAGGGTGGGGGCTTCCAGCAGGGCCTGCTTGCTGGCGGCATCGAACGGGGCGATTTGCGAGAAGCCGTTGACCAGCGTCATGTCGTCCAGCCGGGCGACTGAATCCCAATCGACCGCATAGCCCTGCGCGTCGGCAAACTTGCGCGCCTCGCTTTCCAGCGCGGCGCGGTCGGCGAAGGATAGCAGGGCCTCGCCCTCGTCATCCAGCAGTTCGGCCTCGACCTGGCGGAACGGTGTGGCGACCTGCAGTTCGTTCAACACGCGGAAGCGCGCCTCACCGCCCAGCACGATGTTGTAGCGGCCGTCCTCGCTGGTTTCGACATCCTCGATCTTGCCCATACAGCCAATCGCGAACAGCGGTGCGCCTTCGCGGGCGGCTTGTGGCTGGATCATGCCGATCCGCCGGTCACGCGCCAGCGCATCGCCAATCATGGCGCGATAGCGCGGCTCGAAGATGTGCAACGGCAATTGCAGCCCGGGAAACAGGATTGCGCCCGTCAGCGGGAAGATCGAGAGTTTGCGAATGGTCATCCGAACAGCAACAACGACAGCTTGCGGCGCTGGCCGGCCACCCAGGGGTCTTCCAGTCCGACCGCCTCGAACATCTGCAGCAGCCGCGCCTTGGCGGCGCCTTCGTTCCACGAAGGGTCGCTGCGGATCATGCCCAGCAATGTTTCCGCCGCCTCATCGCGCGATCCGGCGGCAAAAGCGGCGTCGGCAAAGGCCATGCCTGCATCCATGTCGGCCGGGCGTTCCACGGCGGCGGCGCGCAGGGCCTGCAATTCGCTGTCGTCCACCTTACTGGCGGTCAGTTCCAGGGTGAGCTTAACTTGCGCCAGTTCGGGCGCGGATTGCACTTCGGGCGGCAGGGTATCGAACGCGGCCTGTGCCTCGTCGGTATGCCCGGCGGCGACCAGCGCGCGGAGCAGGCCGGACAGGGCATCGACATTGTCGGGCGCTATTTCGGTGATCTGGTGGAACATGGCCGCCGCCCGCTCGGCATCGCCGCTGGCCAGCATTTCCTCACCCATGGCGATCAGCTGCGCCAGGTCCACCGCGCTATCGTCGCCCGCCGCGCCCGGCTGGATCGGCAATTGCGCCAGGATCTGGTCCAGCGCGCCCTTCAGCTGGCTCTCGGTCCGCGCCGGGGTTAGGTCGGCCACCGGCTGGCCCTGGAACATGGCGTAGACCGTGGGAATGGATTGCACCTGGAACTGGCTGGCGATGAAGCCTTCCTCGTCCACGTTGACCTTGGCCAGCACCACGCCCTTGTCGGCATATTCGGCCGCCACCTTCTCCAGCACCGGGGTCAGCGCCTTGCATGGCCCGCACCATTCGGCCCAGAAATCCAGGATCACCAGCTTTGTTGCGCTGGGTTCCACCACGGCCTGGCGGAATCGATCGACGGCTTTCTGTTCGTCGAGGCTGAGGCCCATGCTTGCCAAGTGGTGTCTCCTGCTGGTCGTGTCGCTTTGTGGCCCACCTATGTGGCGCTTTGCAGGCAATTGTGAAGGGCGAATTCCCCCTCAAAGAACCCCTTGCATGGTGCGGGAGGGGGTGTTAGTGGCGCGCCTCCCAACCCGGAACCACCATTTATGGCCAGTTTCGGGAACGCCAGTGAGCGGGCGTAGCTCAGGGGTAGAGCACAACCTTGCCAAGGTTGGGGTCGAGGGTTCGAATCCCTTCGCCCGCTCCATTTTCCAGTCCATCCGAATATCTCGACACCGCCTCAGGCGGCCTTTAGCCATGGGCGCGAGGGAGAGACTCATGGCAATTCTGACAGGACAGGTGGCGCTGGTAACCGGCGCGGGGCGCGGGTTTGGTCGCGCGATTGCCGAGCGGCTGGCGGCTGAAGGTGCGCGGGTGGCGCTGGCGGCGCGATCCGTGGAGCAATTGGCGCAAGTTGCCGAGGCGATTCGGGAAAGCGGCGGGGAGGCACAAGCAGTAGCCTGCGACGTGACCGATCCCGCCAGCATCACGGCCGCGCTAGCCGAAATCGAGCGGACACTGGGCGGAATCGACCTGCTGGTTTCCAACGCAGGCGTCCCCGGTCCGTTCGGCCCGTTGTGGCAGGTCGATCCGCAGGAATGGTGGCGGGCGCAGGAAGTGCATATCCGCGCGCCGTTCCTGCTGTTTCACGGCGTGCTGCCGGGCATGGTCGCGCGCGGGCATGGCCGTGTGCTGTGTGTCTCGGCCAAGGCCGCGCGCCTCGTCGCGCCGCACTTGTCGGCCTATTGCACCGGCAAGATCGCGCAGAACCGGCTGGTGGCCGAAGCGGCGGTGGAGCTGGCAGGCACAGGGGTCAGTGCGTTCGCCATTGATCCCGGTTTCGTGCCCACCCAGCTGGCGCGCGATACGATGGAGGATGCAGCGGCGCAGCAATACCTTGGCGGCATGGTGGAACGGCTGAAGGAGCGATTCGACGATCCTGCAGCCACGGCAGACCTCGCCCGCTGCGCCCAGCGCGTGCTGGACCTGCTGAGCGGGCGTTATGACGAGCTGTCAGGCGGCTATTACGAGCTGCCCGACGATCTGGACGTGGCGCTGGCTGAGAAGCGCGCGGCGGGGGCGGCCACGCCCGCGCACTGAGGTAGCCTTACCCGTCCGAACCTTCGGGATGATCCTCCAGCTCGTCACCCGTCAGGCGCACGATGTGCAGCAGGTTAGTGGCGCCGCTTTTGCCGAATGGCACGCCCGCCAGCATGGCCACGCGCGCGCCCGCGCCGCCGAAGCCATGCCGCAGGGCCATGCGCTTGCCCTTGGCGATCATCTCCTCGAAGCTGCCGATGTCCCTGGTGGTCACCGGATGCGCGCCCCACAGCAGGGTCACGCGGCGCGCGACTTTCATTGACGGGGTCAGCACCATCAGCGGCACGGCCGGCCGTTCCCGCGCCACGCGGCGGGCCGAACTGCCGCTGTCGGTAAACACGCAGATGGCATTCAGCGCGATGGTATCGCCAATGGTCATGCAGGCATGCGCCAGCGCGTCGGCGGTGGTGGCATCGCTGGGGGTGTCCAGCATGCGCACGCGGTCCTTGTAGCCTTCGTCCGCCTCCACGTGGGCGGCGATCGAATCCATCATCAGCACGGCTTCTTCGGGCCAGGCGCCCGCTGCGGTCTCGGCGCTGAGCATGACCACGTCAGCCCCGTCATAGACGGCGTTGGCCACGTCGGACACTTCGGCGCGGGTGGGCGTGGGGCTCTCGATCATCGATTCGAGCATTTGCGTCGCCACGATCACCGGCTTGCCGGTAAGGCGCGTGGCGTTGACGATCTTCTTTTGCAGCGGTGGCACTTCCTCGGGGTTCAGTTCCACCCCAAGGTCACCACGCGCCACCATCACGCCGTCGGCCGCCTCGATGATTTCGTGCAGCCGCTTGATCGCCTGCGGCTT
>JAZKFK010000272.1:0-3988 GCA_040386475.1 Pseudomonadota bacterium
GCCGTGCGGCTGTGCGGCGCAGGGCGCAGGCGCACCACTTGCGGACCCAGCTGGATCGGCTTGTTGTAACGATAACTGGTGAGGTGGTGCAGCGCGGCCCTGATCATCAAATCAGTGAACCGTGTTTCCTGCTGCGGCGCAACATGTTTCGCTACAAACCGGGCCGGGTACGGTCAGACTGGTACAGCAATATGCTTGCCGCCGAACACGGCTTGGCAGCTGTCATTTCGGAGATGGCGGCGAAACGCTCAAATTCACCGAAATGGCGGATGCTGGCAATCGTCGCGCCAAAGGTGGGCAGGGCCACGTCCAGGAAGGTGACGGTATGGCTAGAGGTATGCGGCCATTCATGGGGGATCACATGCAATGCGGCGACGTCCTTCAGCAGCAGGTCCGTCCGGATGCCGGCTGCCGCACCGCCTTGCGCGCTGGCGCGGCGGGCGAGTTCTGATCTTCTACGCAATTTGCGGCATGTGCAGCGAACTGACCGGGGCATAGTCTGCTTCGGTCAGCAGTTGCAGAAGGACCGCACCTTGTCCTCGTCCCCGTTTACCGATCATCGCCCAAGCCGCCGACAACTGTTGAGCGGGGCGGTGGGCGCAGCCAGTGCGCTGGCCCTGCCCCGCATGGCGCGGGGCCAATCGCTGGTCACACCGTCGCTGGTGCCGATGCGGCTGACGCCCGACCAGCTGGTAGACATGAAATGCTGCCTGCGCCCCTTGCGCGCCGCCGGGCCCAACCTTGGCACCGAGATGGTGGGCGATAAGCTGGTGATTCACAACTACGGCCACGGCGGCAGCGGCTGGTCCCTCTCGTGGGGCAGCGCCGAGGTGGTTGTGGGCAAGGCGCTGGCCGTCCTGCCGCGCAAGGTGGCCGTGGTAGGCTGCGGCATTATCGGCCTGACTTCGGCCATCGTTGCCCAGCGGGCCGGGCTGGACGTGACGATCTACGCCCGCGACCTGTTGCCGCGCACCCGTTCGTTCAGGGCCAGCGGTTCGTACACCCCCAGCTCGCGCATTGCCCTGGCCGGACCTGCCGGGGCCGATTTCCCTTACTTGTGGGAGCAGATGGCGCGGCAATCCTGGCGCACTTTCCGCACTATGCTGGGCCTGCCCGGCAATCCGGTGGAATTCGGCGATTCCTATGCCGTGTCCGATACTCCGATAGAGCGGCGCACCTTTCCGGCTGATCCCGCCATCACCGACAGCTTCGAGACCACCGGGCTGCCCCGGCAGAATTCCGAATTCTCCCACCTCGACAGCCGCATCAGCGATATCGTGCCGCAGGCTGTCACGCTGGAGCCGGGCGAGAACCCGTTCGGCATGCCTTATGCCACGCGCGCCTCGCACATGCATTTCAACTTTCCCGCCTACGCCGCTGTGCTGATGGAGGAGTTTTTCGGCCGCGGCGGGCGCTATGTGATGAAAAGCTTCCACCGCCCGGCTGAACTGGCCGCCTTACCGGAAGACGTGGTGATCCACGCCACCGGCTTCGCCGCGCGCGACTTCTGGGGCGATACCACGGTGATCCCGGTGCGCGGCCAGACCGGCTGGCTCGTCCCGCAGGAGGGCGTCAACTATGCGCTGCGCTATCGCAACCTGTCCGCGCTTTCCAAGGGTGATGGCATCGTGATCATGAACAACAACCCCGATCTGGGCGACATGCTGGGGGTGGGCGACAGCAGCGAAATGCCGGTCCGTCCGCCACTGGACGAGGCGATGGTAACGCTGGCCGCCGTGTTCGCCCGCGCCAACACCGGCCCGGGAGCGGCAGCATGAGCGGCCTGCGCGCATCGCTGGTCGCCGGCGGGCTGGCCGTGCTGGCGCTGAGTAGCGCGGCTGGCTTCGCTCAGTCTCGCGGCGGCACCGGAACCGGTCGCTACACGCTGGAGCAGGCCGAAGCCGGGTCATCGATATACGCCATCCATTGCGCCATGTGTCACGGTCGCCGCTTCGAAGGCGTGGGTGAAGTCCCCGCGCTGACCGGCCGCTTCGTGGCCAACTGGGCTGGCCGTCCGGTAAGCGACCTGTTCGGCTATGTTGCGCAGGCCATGCCGCAGCACGCGCCCGGCAGCCTTAATCCCGACCAGACCGCCAAGCTGGTGGCCCTGATCCTGCAAGCCAACGGCGTTCCGGCCGGTCGCACCGCCCTGCCCGCCGATCAGGCCGCCTTGTCGCGAATCGCCTTCGATCCGCCGGGAGTGGCCCGCTGACGCTGCCTCTGGCTTGTCCAGGGCGGAGCTGATTGCTGCACCACGGAAGATTACGGCCAAATTGTTGCTGCGATGCAACACTTGGTAGCATGGCGAAAGCCTGGCTGGTGCGCAGCCAAAGGAGCATAGCAGGAACTGGCGGACTGCTCGCATTTGCCAATAACACAATGGAATAATGCGTCTTTCTTAGCTCAACCAACGCGACGGATCGCGCCAGCTGCCTTGTCTGAACCCCTTTCAGGTTTGCCGCAGAGGCAACAGCTTTCACCCGCAAGCAGATTTTGCATTGCAGCAATATCTCGGTATTCTCGCCGTTGTCGCACCCCGGACCGGTCATTCAATCGGACGGGAAAATGAGGAATCCAATGGACGAGGGGAAAACCCCGCCGGCTAAGTTGCATTGCGCCCTGGCGGTTGATCGCTGCGGGTGTCCGGGGCCATTGCCGCATCTCCTCCGGCTGGACATTGCACGGTGACCACAGCGGCAACCGCGCCATTGCCTGCCATCGCACCCGCCCAGCGGGCGCACCCCTCGCAACACTCTCCCGGCCCCCATTATATCGCCGCCAACGTAGCCCTGGGGCTGATCCTGCTGGCCACTGCCATCGAGGCGACGATGCTGGCGGCCGAAGCCAGCGCGATCGATGATAGCCGACCATTCCATTGGATGACATTGGCCGTACTGCTGGTGATCATGCTGTGCGGCCTCGCCAGCTTCGCGCTGTTGCGCCGACGGGTCAATCAACTGGAAATCCTGTCGGCCAGCATGGAAACGGCTCTGCGGGCCAAGGAAGCGGCGGAAGCGGCCAACCTGGTCAAGCAGCGCTACCTGGCCACGGTCAGCCATGAAATCCGCTCCCCGCTCAACGCCATTTACGGCTATGCCCAACTGGTCGAGCAGCAGGCCGACATCGATCCGCAAAAGGCTGCCGGGGTGATCCGCCGCTGCTGCGAACACATCACTTGCCTGGCCGAAGGGCTGCTGGACATCTCGCAGCTGGAAAGCGGTGTGCTGCGCGTGCGGCACGAGGCGATGGACCTGCCCGAATTCCTTGACCAGCTGTGCTGGATGATGCGCCCTGCGGCCGAAGCAAAAGGGCTGGAATTCAAGCTGGAAACCGTGGGCCGCCTGCCGCAGGTTGTGCGCACCGATCCGGGCCGGTTGCGGCAGGCACTGCTTAACCTGATCGGCAACGCCATCAAGTTTACCGAAAGTGGCAGCGTCACCTTGCGGGTGACCTATCGCGGGCAGATCGCGGTGTTCGACATCATCGACACCGGCCCCGGCATTGCCGCCGAAGACCAGCAGCGCATCTTCGATCCTTACGAACAGATCGGCGGCAGCGCCCATTACGATGCGCCCGGTCGTGCGGGGGTTGGCCTGGGCCTGCCGATCAGCAAGGCGATCGTGCGCATCCTGGGCGGCGATCTGAAGCTAAACAGCACGTCGGGCCAAGGCACCTGTTTCACCATCACGATGATGCTATCGGAACCGATCAGCGCGCTGCAGCCAGAAGCCACCCGCCGCCGCATCGCCAGCTATGAAGGCGACCGGCGCGCCATCCTGGCAGTGGACGACGAGGCCGACCAGCGCGAGCTGCTGCAACATTACCTGACCGGTTGCGGCTTTGCCCTGGTGACAGCGGCCAGCGGCGAGGAAGCGCTGGCCCTGTGCGCCACACGCAAATTCGATCTGGTGCTGCTGGACATATCCATGCCTGGCCTGAGCGGGTGGGATACCGGCGCCCGCATCCGGGCGCTGTGCGGGCCGCAGAT
>JAZKFK010000272.1:4088-21231 GCA_040386475.1 Pseudomonadota bacterium
GCCTGAGCGGGTGGGATACCGGCGCCCGCATCCGGGCGCTGTGCGGGCCGCAGATCCGCATCGCCATGGCATCGGCCAATGTCCGCGAATTTCACCGGCCCGACACCGACGAACCGAGCCACGACCATTTCTTCGTCAAACCGTATCGCCTGACCGATCTGGCAGACGGGATAGGGGCGCTGCTCGGCCTGTCGTGGATCTGGGAGAGCACCGGAACCAGCGGCGAGCCCGACGATCACGGCCGACCACGTCCGGTCCGCCTGCCGCCACGCGCGCAGGAGCATGTCGAGCGCCTACGCGAACGCATTCACATCGGCCACGTCCGCGGGATCGAAGCCGAGATCGCCATGCTGGCCAACGCCGCGCCCGATCAGGGCCGGCTGGTCAGCTCCCTTTATGCCGCGCTGGACGAATTCGATCTGGCGGGCCTGTTACGACTGTTGGAAAAAGCATGACCGAACGCCAGCCCGGACAAGGCGATACTGTCCTTGTCATCGATGACGAACCCGGATCGCTGGGCGTGATTACCACCCGGCTGGAAGCGGCCGGGATCACCGTATTGGTGGCCACATCCGGCCTCTCTGCGCTGACCTTGCTGGAACGGATCCTGCCCGATCTGATCATCGTGGATGGCATCATGCCAGGGATCGACGGGTTCGAGACCTGCCGCCGGATCAAGGCTGATGCGCGTACCGCGCACCTGCCGATCATCTTCCTCACCGGCCTTACTGAAAGCGAACAGGTGGTGCAGGCATTCGAAGCGGGCGCGACCGATTATGTTCGCAAGCCCGTCAATCTCGATGAGCTGCTCGCCCGGGTGCAAGTGCACATGGCGCAAGGCCGCGCGGCGCAGGCCAGCGCCGCCAGCCTCGATGCCACCGGGCGCCTGATGCTGGCAACCGACAGCGCCGGTCACCTGCTGTGGTGCACGCCGGGGGCCGAGGCTGCGCTGGGCCGTATCGTGCCCGGCTGGAAAAGCGGCGATGCCATGCCCGATCAGCTGACTACCACGGTCAGCAAGTTGCTCGCCCGCGGCAGCGCCGGGGCCACCGCCACCGTCCCCAACCGGCCGGGCAACCTGGCGCAGGGGACCACGCTGGAACTGGTGCTGGTGGGCCGTTATCGCGCCAACGAAGTGCTGATCCGCATCAACGAGATGAACCCCACACAGGATGTGGAGCGGCTGGCAGGTCGGCTGGGGCTGACCGCGCGCGAGGCGCAGGTGCTGTTGTGGGTCAGCTATGGCAAGTCCAGCATCGACATCTCTGAAGTGCTCGAAATCAGCCCGCGCACGGTGCAAAAGCACCTGGAGCACGTTTACACCAAGCTCGGCGTGGAAACCCGCTCTGCCGCGGCCGCCATCGCCATCCGCATGACCGACGCCTGAGCATCAGGAAGGCGCCCCAACGAAAAAAGGCGGGGCGACCGAAGTCGCCCCGCCCCTTTTAATACGCTTAAACTGACAGGCTCAGTCGAGGCCGACGAAGCGCGTATCACCGCGGGTGGCGCGAGCGGCCATGTAAGTGACCACCGGCTCCATGTTGGCAGCCATTTCGCGGCGGCAGCGGAAGTCCGGCATGGCGTCGGCGTTCACACGGTCGCCGGGGTTGCAGGCGGCAGCGATCTGGCGCGCAACTTCGCGGCGGAAAGCGGCTACTTCGGCGGGATCGGCAAAGTTCACGCCGGCGGAATTTACGCGCAGGGTAACAGCTTCGCGCTGCTCGGTCTTGGTTTCGGTAGCGGCGACGGCGGTAGCCGAAGCGAGCAGGCCGGCAGCAACTGCGGCTGCCATGGCAAAGGTCTTCATGGGTAGTCTCCTGAGAACATCTTGTGTTTTTTATAAGCAATACTGTGATGCTTTTGGATTTGTCGGACTCTCTACGACGATGTGTCGGACCGGTCCGTCAGGCGTTCTAACTGCGCTGAGGAGGCACCTATGCCTCACGCCTGCATTTTGCAAGCGTCTTAGCACAAAAAACGGCAGAATTCCGCCATTTTTATGCTGCAAGTGCGTTGTCGCAGCGCCGCACATGGCGCTTTATTTTCGCTGCATTGCGAAGCGCGGGTGAGAAAAAAACCGCGCTCCGCCAGCGTGTTTACTCGGCCACTGGCGGCCTGGCAGCAATCGCTTCGATCTCGATCAGGTAATATGGCCCAACCAGCGCCGCGACCTGGAAAGTCGATCGCGCCACGGTGCCGGGGTTGTCAGCCGTGCCGAAGAATTCGCGGAAACCGGCATTGGCCCCGGCAAAGTCCATCGCGCCGGTACGCGGATCAGCCGCCACCATCAGCGTCAGCTTCACCACGTCCGCCATGGTGAAACCTTGCGTGGCCAGAATGTCACGGATCTTGGCCAATGTGCTTACTGTCTGCTGCTGCGTGTTGCCCATCTGCTCGACCGAAGTGACCGCGCTCATCGGCATGGCCGGATCCAGCGGTGACGGCAGCTGGCCCGAGACATAGATCGTATCCGCGCCCGCATTCACCCGCGCGGCTTCAAGGATAAAAGCCTGCGGATTGCGTTGGATACGGATGACTTCGCCCTCGGCGGCAGCCGGAGCAGCGGCACAGCAAGCCAGCAGCGCGGCGGGAATTGCGGCAAGTCGATAACGGGAAATCGGCATGGAATGATCCTCTTCTGCTGGATGATTTGCCGGGCAAACAACGCGCGCAAAACCGGCCCTTTTGATCGTGCCCAGGCCTAGCATTGTCCAGTCAGCCAGCGATCTACGCACATCGGCGTATGGGATTCACCGGCCATCTGGTTTCGATTGCAGGCATCGGATCAACGAGTCCGTGATCGCTCTGACCCACCCTTTCACTGGCTGGTCCGGCGCGATGCCAAAGCGGGAGAGCACCGAGATAACAACAGGGGCCACATTCATGTCGCGAATTACCAGCACGACCGCTTTCCTCTTCCTTGCCTCCACCGCGCTTTCCAGCACGGCGATGGCGCAGACCGCTGCCGAAAGCGATGCCGCCGCGGAGACCGCGCTCGAAGGTGACGTGATCATCGTCACCGGCACCCGCGCCGCTGGCCAGGTCGCCGCCGAATCGGCCGCACCGATCCAGCTGCTTTCGGAAGATGCGCTGACCCGCGTGGGACAGCCCAACCTCAACCAGGCGCTGACCCAGCTGGTCCCGTCATTCCAGGCACAGACGCAGGGGACCGACATGGCGAGCTTCTCGCTGTCGGCACGCCTGCGCGGCGTCAGCCCCAACCACACGCTGGTGATGGTCAACGGCAAGCGCCGCCACGGCAACTCGATCCTGCAGGTCATCAACGGCGCTTTCGGCGGCTCGGCCGCTCCCAGCATCGACCTGATCCCGCCGGACATCGTCCAGCGCATCGAAATCCTGCAGGATGGCGCTGCCGCCGTCTATGGTTCCGACGCGATCGCCGGGGTGATCAACATCATCCTCAAGAGCGAAACGGAAGGCGGCACGCTGCGCTTCAACACCGGCCAGTATTACGACGGTGAAGGCACCAGCTACAGCGCCAGCGGCAACTTCGGCATGGAAGTGGGCGATGCCGGCTTCCTTGACGTCAGCCTGTTCCACCGCCGCAACAACTGGACCACGATCGGCGAAGGCCAGATCTCGGTGGTCAACCTCAACGGCACGATCAACTCGGGCGTTTCGGCCGCGTTCCGTCCGCTGTATCAGGCACTGGCCGACAGTGCTGGCACCTCCGGCATCAACGGCGGCCAGCCTGCTTCCAAATTGTCGGTCGGGTTCTACAACTTCGGTTATGATTTTGACGATTTCGAGGTCTACTCGTTCGGCAACATCTCGCGCCGGTCGGGTGACGCGCTGCAAGGCTATCGTGTTCCCAATCGCGTTTGCCGCACTGCCGGCGGCGCCGCCCAGACGACCGACCCCACGCGCTGCTTCGGCGATACCGCCGCCAACGGCCTGGTACCCCACATCGAGGTGTTCCAGGACGAGTTCTCGCTGACCGGCGGCGTTCGCGGCGAAACTGCCGGCGGATGGAGCTGGGACGTGTCCGGCACCTATTCCGAAGACAAGTCGCAAGTGTACACCACCCAATCGGTCAACGCTTCGCTGTTCGTGGCAACCGGCTTCTCGCCCACCGACTTCTATGACGGCGGGTTCCAGTTCAACCAGTTCGTCGGTACGGTCGATCTCAGCAAGGAAATCGACATCGGCCTGGCCGATCCGATGACCTTCGCCGTCGGTGCCGAATACCGCGACGAAAGCTACTCGGTTTTCCAGGGTGATGCCGGTTCGCTGTATATCGAAGGCGGGCAATCGTTCCCGGGCTACTCGTCCACCGATGCCGGCCGGATCGATCGCATCGCCAAGTCGGTCTATGCCAATGTGATCGCTTTCCCGGTCGAAGACTGGACGGTGGACGTGGCTGGCCGCTTCGAGGATTACAGTGACTTCGGCAGCACCGTAATCGGCAAGCTGACCACGCGGTACGACTTTTCCGATGCCTTCGCCGTGCGCGCCACGGTCAGCACCGGCTTCCGCGCGCCGACACTGGCAGAATCGGGCTATTCGGCCACCAACGTGGGTCCGACCAGCGCCGTGCTACAACTTGCCCCAAGCTCGGCCGGTGCCGCCAGCGCCGGGTTCGGTGCCTTGGGACCGGAAGAATCGGTCAACTATTCGGCCGGCTTCGTGCTGCGGCCGATCCCGCGCCTGACGATCACGGTCGATGGCTACATGATCAAGATCAACGACCGGATCGTGTCGTCGGGTGAAATCCGCGGCCAGAACGCGGTGCCGGTACCTGGCATCGCCACCCCGGTGCTGACCCCGCTGATCAACGGCCTGACCCCGTTCGCGCTGGTCAACGCCGCCATCCTCGCCAGCGGCAAGGCGCTTGATCCCACTGTGCTGCAATCGGGCCAGCTGGGCATCCAGACCTTCACCAACGGTATCGATACCCGCACTTCGGGCGTCGAGTTTGCCGCCCGCTATCCGATCGACCTGCCATTCGGCACGCTCGACCTGTCTGTGGGGGCAAACTACAACATCACCAAGGTGACCGACTCCTCGACGCTGGGCACCCTGTTCGTCCAGACCGCCGAGGATACGATCGAGAATGCCAGCCCTGACTTCAAGGGCAACGTCGGCATGCTGTTCGAAAGCGGCGGGTTCAGCGCCAATGCGCGCATGAATTACTACTCCAAGACCACGCAGTTGGTGCGACCAAACGCCATCTCCACCACGCCGCGGCCGATCTTGAACTATGCCGGGGTGGGCGAATTCTACCGCGCCACTGTTGGCGCAACGCCGATCTTCGATCTGGAGCTGGGTTACGAATTCACCGAATTCCTGACGATCTCGGTGGGTGCCAACAACATCCTGAACAAGAAGCCGGAAATTCCCGAGCTGGTGGCCGATTACAACCCCGCCACGTGGTCGACCAACAACCGGTCGCCCTACATCAACAACTCGGGCTCTATCAACGCACCGTACAACTTCGGTCCCTACGGCTCGAACGGCGGCTACTACTACGCCCGCGTCGCGCTGGAATTCTAAGCATCGCATACCTGGCGGGCGTCTTTGCGGCGCCCGCCATTTTTCTCAAATCCTGTCCATCAAAGGGCCAAGAACAATGATTTATACCAAGACCCTGCCCGCCCTCGCCCTTGCGCTGGCGGGTTTTGTATTACCCGGCTGCGCCACCGCGCAGGATGCCGCAGCGCCCGCCGTCGAGCGCGTCTATGGCACACCCACCGCGCGCATCGCCAGCATGGCGATGGTGCCCCCGGGCAGCCGCCTGGTGTTCGTATCCGGCACCACGCCGGCCCCGCTCGATCCCGCCAATCCGGAAGATTTCGGTGACACCCGCGCCCAGACCCTGTCGGTCCTCAACCGCATCAAGGCCGCCCTGGAAGCCCAGGGCCTGGGCATGGGTGACCTGGTCAAGCTGACGGTATTCCTTGTTGGCACGCCCGAGACCGAAGGCCGGATGGATTCTGCGGCCATGAACGAGGTGTTTGCCACCTTCTTCGGCACTCCCGAGCAGCCCAACCGGCCGACCCGCTCCACTATCCAGATCGCCGCGCTGGGCCGCCCGGCGATGTACGTGGAAATCGAGGGGATCGCCGCCGTCGCACCCTGATAGCCGCGCCCTGATCAATTCCGGCTGACCAGTACCCGTCTCCTCCATTTCCGCACCGGGAAACCCTTCGTCATGCTTAACGTCCCTACTCGCCGCGAACTGCTGGGCATGATCGGCACGATGGGCGGCGCTGCTGCCATGTACCAGGCGATGACCGCGCTGGGCCATGCGGCGGAGACCCAGTTCAGCGGCCCACCCAACCTTTCGGGCGCGCCGGCCGGATCGAAGGTGCTGGTGCTGGGGGCGGGGCTGGCTGGCCTTGCCGCTGCGCTGGAATTGAGCCGCGCCGGCTATCAGGTGCAGGTGCTGGAATATCAGGACCGCGCCGGCGGGCGCAACTATTCGGTGCGCGGCGGCGATCGCATCGTGGAAGTGGGCGGGGAGACGCAGACCTGCGAGTTTGCGCCGGGCAATTACCTCAACCCCGGCCCGTGGCGCATACCCCACCATCACCGCACGCTGCTGCATTACTGCAAAAGCCTGGGGGTGGAGCTGGAGCCGTTCATCCAGAACAACCACAACGCGCTGGTCCACCGCACCGATGCCTTCGGCGGCCAGCCGCAGCGCTACAAGGAGCTGGCGGTCGACTTCAAGGGCCATGTCTCGGAACTGCTGGGCAAGGCGTTGAACGATGGCGCGCTGGATGCCAAGGTCAGCGCCGAGGACAAGGACAAGCTGCTGGTGGCGCTGCGTGAATGGGGCGTGCTGGATCGCAACATGGCCTATACGCCCTCAATCGCAGTATCTTCCCAGCGTGGCTATGACATTCCGCCCGGTGGCGGCCTTGACCCCGCCCCAACGGCGGCGCCAGTCAATGGTCTGGCCGACGTGTTGTCCAGCAATGTCTGGACGCAAATGGGCTTCTATTTCAACTACGTGATGCAGACCACCATGTTCCAGCCCAAGGGCGGCATGGACCAGATCGCCGCCGGATTCATGCGCCAGGTAGGCAGTATGGTGCGGCTGAACACCCGCGTGGGCAAGATCGCGCAGGATGCCAGCGGCGTGACCGTTGATTGGACCGACACCGCCACCGGCGAGACCGGGCAAGCCAAGGCGGATTACTGCGTGTGCACGATCCCGCCGCCCATCCTCAGCCAGATCGAGATGCAGGCGGGCGATCCGCTGCTGCAGGCCGTGCGCGCTGTGCCGATGAACGGTCAACTGAAGATCGGCATCGAAATGCGCACGCGGTTCTGGGAAGAGAACTATGCCATCTATGGCGGGCACAGCTTTACCGACCAGGCGATCTCGCTGATCTCGTACCCCAACAACAATTTCTTCAAGGATGGCCCCGCCGTGTTGCTGGGCGCCTTTGCCAGCGGCGCAGGCGCGTTCGAACTGACCGGCATGACGCCTGCACAGCGGATCGAGGCGACACTGGTGCAAGGCTCGGTGTTCCATCCGGCTGAGTACCGGCGCGAGTTCATGAACGGTGTGTCAGTGCCGTGGAGCCGCCTGCCGTGGATCCAGGGCTGCACCTCGCGCTGGACCGATCAGAGCCGCGCGCAGCATTACCAGAATCTGGTGACGATGGATGGCCGCGTGGTGCTGGCTGGCGAACATGCCACCTACTACGGCGGCTGGATGGAAGGCTCATTGCTATCGGCGCTTAATGCGATCGAACAGGTCCACGCCAAGGCGACCGCCGCGTGAAGCCATCGCACGTCGCCTTAATGCTGGCTGCCACTGCCGCCCTTGCCGCGGTGCCGCTGGCGGGCATCAAGGCGCAGGATAGCGCCGGCGGGACCACCAACGTGGCGATCAGCAATGAAGGCGCGCGCGTCTACCAGCAGATCTGCCAGGCCTGCCACATGGCCGATGCGCGCGGCGGCGGCGGGGCTGGAACGGGCATTCCCGGGCTGGCCGACAACCCGCGGCTGGCAGACAAGGCCTTTGCCATCGAGATCCTGGTCAATGGCCGTGGCGGCATGCCCTGGTTTACCGACATGCTCTCGCCGGGGCAGATCGCTGCCGTGCTTAACCATGTGCGCGGCCACTTCAACGCCTATCCCGATGCCGTGTCCGCCGCCGAGGTGGAAGCCGTGATCGCCAGTTCCGGCGGCGGAGAGCAGTAATCCGCAAGCTACCCAGAGAGGCCCGATTGATGACACCTTGGCGTGACACCCCGCGACAGGCGGCCCCTGCGCGCCAGCCAGGCAGCAGGGTCACCGCCTGCCTTGCGTCTTCGGCACTGGTGTGGATGCTGGCGCCTGGCCAGTCCGCAGCGGCGCAGGACGTAGCCGCTGTTGCCGACCCTGCGCCAATAGTTCCCGTTGCGGCACCCGAAGGCCAGACGCAGGACAACGCCGTGACCAAGGCGGATGACGCTTTCGGCCAATCGGTCGGCAACGAGCGCGTGGGCCTGTACAGCGGCGAGGACGTGCGTGGCTTCTCGCCGGTGGAAGCAGGCAACAGCCGGATCGAGGGGCTGTATTTCGCGCAAGCTTCCGGGCCGGGGCAACGGGCCATTTCGGGCAGCATGGTGCGCGTGGGATTGTCGGCGCAAGGCTATCCATTCCCGTCGCCCACCGGGATCGTGGATTACAGTCTGGTCAAGAACTTCGGCGACCTGGGCGGCAGCCTGCGGCTGGAATATGGCCAGTACGGCTCACCCATCATGATCGTGGATGGCCGCTTGCCGGTGGGCGATGATACGGGCCTTACCTTCTCGATCAATCGCCGCGAGCAGGAGCGGCACGAAGGTGGCAAGGCGCAGAATCTGGGGCTGGGGGCGACAGCATCATACCGCCCGTGGCAGGATGCGCAGATCGTCGCCTTCGCCACGCGGATCACCTTCTGGGACGATCCCGCCCCGCCGGTGGCCTTCCCCGATGGCGATTACCTACCGCCAGAAATCCGCCGGCGCGAACTGCTGGCGCAGCCGTGGGCACTGAAGGACACCCGCAATTTCCTTTACGGCGTGATTGCCAAGCTGCCGTTCGGTGATTGGCGGGTGGATGCAGGCGTGTTCCAAGCCGGCAACCGCGCGCCAGAGACCTATTCCGACCTGTTCACCCGGCTGCGCGATGATGGCACCACACCTGCGCGCATTATCGTGGCCGATGGCAACAACCGCAATGACCTGACTTCGGGCGAGTTGCGATTGACGCGCAGTTTCCTCACCGGCCAGCTGGCGCACAAGCTGATCGTCAGCGCCCGCGGGCGGAACGGTGAACGTCAGTTCGGCGGGCAGCAGCGCATCAACCTTGGGGAAAGCACGCTGCTGGAACGCGATATCCGCGCCGCGCCGGTGATTGCGCTGGGGGCCGAGAACATCGACAGCGTGCGCCAGGGCAGCATCGGCCTGGCGTGGAGCGCCACCATCCCGGGGCGCTTCTCGATCGATGCCTCGGTCACCCAATCGACCTATCGCAAGACCGTGGATTTCGCCGCCCTCACTCGCGATGACGTGGTGATCAATGACAGCCCGATGACCGGCAGCCTCACCGGCTCGGTGTTCCTGACCCCCGCGCTGGTGCTGTACGGCGGCCATGTGCGCGGGTTCGAGGATGCAGTGGTGGCGCCCGATATTGCCGTCAACCAGGGAGACGCCCCGCCCGCGCTGCGCACACGGCAAACCGATGTGGGCCTGCGCTATGCCTTGCCCAGCAATATTCGGGTCGTGGCCGGCCTGTTCCAGATCACCAAGCCCTATTACAACCTCGATCCCTCGCAGGTTTTCCGCGACCTTGGGTCCAACACCAATCGCGGTGTGGAATTAAGCCTGGCAGGGCAGATTTTGCCGGGCGTCAACGTGGTGACAGGCGCTGTGTTGATCGATTCCCAGATCAGTGGCCTGCTGGTGGATGCGGGGCAGATTGGCAGCAGGCCGGTGGGCAGCACGCGCCGCAAGATCATCTTCGATGCTGACTGGCGGCTGGCCGGCGGCACCAGCCCGCTTTCGTTCGATATCAGCGTGAACAGCCAGGGCGCACAAGTGGGCAACGCGGCGGGCACCCTGCTGGCCCCGGGCAGCAATGTGCTGGATGTGGGGCTGCGCTATCGCTTCCACATCGGCAATGCCACGGCCCTGCTGCGGGCGGAAGTGAACAACCTGTTCAACGATTACAGCTGGGATGTCGCCTCCAGCGGAGCGTTCCAGTATCGCCCGCGCCGCCATGCCAGCGTGGCCCTGATCGCGGACTTCTGAAACGGACAAAAAAACGCCCGCCCGGTGAGGAACCGGGCGGGCGCGGCTTCAACCTCGCAAATATCAGCGCAGTTGGGCGGCTTCGGTAGCGGTCGCCTGGTCGGCATAGGCATTGCCGAAGTGCGTGCGCACATAGTTGACCACGTCAGCCACCTGCTGATCGTCCAGCATATCGGCCATTGGCGGCATGCCGTTCTTGCCCTTCAGCACCACGTAAAGCGGGTAGCCCTTGGCGATCAGCCGGGGGTTGCTGGCCAGAGCGGGATAATTCCCCGCGCCCGCCGCGCCCATCGCATCAGGCATATGGCATGCGGCGCACAGGTTCTGGTACGTCGCTTCGCCGGTGTCGGCCGCAACCGCGGTGGGAGCAGCCGAAGCGGCATCACCCGAAACGGCAGACTGCGCGGTGGCGGTGGCGGCCAGTGCGCCGGCCAAGGTGACGCTGGCGGCCAGCAGGGCGATCGATTGCTTGATGTTCATGGACCCGGTCACCCTGCCTGCTGCACACGTTGATGGAGACGGCCCACTGCATCGAGCGCGGAGGTAATCGCGCCTTCGATCCAGCCGCCAATGTAGGAGGCATGTTCGCCCGCGATCATGAACCGGCCGTCCATCTGGCACAGGTTCTGGTAATGCGTGGCGCGGGTCTGCTCGTTCCACATGCCGAAGCAGCCAAGCGTCCAGGGCACGCGGTGCCAGCCCACGGAAATGCCGTTCATGAATTCAGACCGGTATTGCGGATGAATTTCCGCGCCCCACTCCACCGCGCGGCGCACCCGTTCGGCCGGGGATTGCGCGGTCAACTCATAGCTGATCGCGCCGCCGGTATAGGCCCCCAGCAACACGCCCGGCCCCTGCGAGCCATAGCCATAGCTGGGATAGGAAATCTGGCTGATCGGCAGGTCGGTGCTGGTGATCCCGCCATAAATGCTCTCGTCCTGTTCCCAGAACCGGCGCTTGAATTCCAGCCCGATCTTCACGCTGGGGCGATACGGCACGGCAGTGATCGCCGAAGCCAGCGTTGGGCCGACATTCAGCGGGATCTGCGCCAGCACCGAAAGCGGAATGGTGCAGACGCAATAGTCGGCGCTGGTGCTCAGCCGCTCGCCCGACTTGGTATCCACGAAGTTCACCGTCACGCCGCTGTCGCTCTGGCGGATCTCGGTTACTTTGCTGTTGCGGCGGATCATGTGGCCCACCGCGCGTTCGAACCCGGCGGCGATCTGGCCCATGCCGCCCACCGGCTGGAAGATGGCGTGCTGATGCTCGTTCGACAGATGGCCGCCGATGTTGCGCCACAGGCCCGATTGCAGAACGGTGTGCGCGTCCAGCGGCTCTGACGGAATCGGCACCGCGGTCAGGCCGCCGCCCGGCCCCTTGTCCCACCCGCGCCGGCTGGCCGAGGCATCGCTTTTCACATAGCGCATGTTGCGATCCAGCGCGCCCCAGCTGCGCAGCGATTCCAGCAGGATCTCGCCGTCTTCGGCCGACACGGTATCGGCCAGCGCGTTTTGCCGCACGGCCTTGGCCAGCAGCTCGGAAACGTGGCCGTAATAGTCGGCCTGAATGGTCTTGTAGCGCTGCGGCACGCCGCCGAACGCCGCCGTGGAGTGCAGGTAGGCGTTGTAGTTCTGCTGCTGGAACGGCTCCAGCCCCACGCCCAGCTGCTGGCAGTAATGGATCAGTCCGCCGTGCTCGGTGGGGATGCGCCAGGGGCCGGGATTGATGTAATTGCCGGGCGCGAATTCGCAGGTTTGCGTGGCCCCGCCCAGTTCGGTGAAGGTGTCCCCGCCCTTCAGCGTCCACGCGCGGCCGCCCACGCGGTCATTGTATTCAAGCACTTCGACTGCGTAGCCGGCGCGGCTGAGTTCCAGCGCGGAGACCATGCCGGCTACACCGCCGCCCAGCACCAGCACCTTCTTGCCCCTGGCCCCGCCTTCGAGCGAGATCGGGCCCTTGAAGGTGGAGGCCTGCGCCTGCCCCAAGGGCGCCATCGCCATCAACATGGCGGTGCCGCCGGCCGACTTGCCGATCATCGACAAGAGCTGCCGCTTGGTCATCCCGGAATTGGAATCGTGGGAGAAATCGGCTGTGTCGTCCATATGCGCCCCTGGTCGCGAAGGTGGTCCGCCATGCCGGAATCGGCTGTGCGGCTGGCCCTTCGGCTGGTTGTGTGGGCGGACAGTCAGCCTGTGGGGCGGCCTTTGGGATACGCCGTTTGGCGTATGTTGTGCGGCCGCATCACGCGCGATGGTCTTACACTCTGACAGATAGCGGAGCAGACGAGCATGTGCAGCGTGAAGCTCTTTACCACCACCGTGGCCCTTGCCATTCCGGCGATCATGTGGCCGCCCCGTCCGGTCCGCGCTGAAACGATCACCCCGCCCGTCGCGCTGGTCGCGTTTGAGGCTGCCGCGCAGGGCAACTAAGCCGCCCTGCAAGCTTCCCCACACAACAAAGGCCCGGCGTTGACGCCGGGCCTTTACTTTGCCCCCCTGGGCTAATCGCCCCCGGCCTAGATCTCGTTGGCCGCAGCAAACCGGTTGATGTGTTCGGCGGCGCGGAAGGCCAGCGCTTCGATCGTGTGCGTCGGCTGGCCGCGCGTGGATGTGGGCAGGCTGGACCCGTCGCATAGGAACAGGTTCCGCACATCGTGCGTGCGATGGTACTTGTCGATCACCGACTTAGTGGGATCATCGCCCATGCGTGCGGTGCCCAGCAGGTGGACCCCGCCAGTGGCCAGTTCCACATGGCCCGGATCAATCTGCACCGCGCCTGCCGCGTCCATGATCTCGACCGCGCGATCAATCATGAACTGGGCGTGCTTCAGATCGTCTGGGTGATCGGTATAGGTCACGCGCATCGCCGGGATGCCCCAGTCATCCTTCAGGTCAGGATCAAGGTCGATGCGGTTGCTGGCCCGCGCCAGTGACGTACCGTGGCCAGCCAGGTTCATCCAATGGGTATAGCTTTCAAGGTATTCCTTGAACCCCGGCCCCCAGGTGGGCGTGCCTTCGGGCACGCTTTGCCCCCAGGTCAACGGCCCACCTGACCGCGCGGTGAAGCCGCCGCCACCATAGAACCCGCGCGCCGGATCGGCATTGTACCAATCGTGCAGCATCGTGGTGACGTTGGCACCCTTGTATTCGTTAAGCGGCTGCTCAAACCGCGCAGCAGCGCCACCGCCCTTGTTGAACATCAGATTGCGACCAACCATGTCACTGGAATTGGCGAGGCCTTCCGGCTGGGCATTGGTGGCCGAATTTAGCAGCAGGCGCGGTGTTTCCGATCCGTTGGCACAAACCACCACGGCCCGCGCGTTCTGGAACTGCTCCACCTTGTCGCCATCGAAGTAATGCACGCCCGTGGCGCGGCCAGCATCGCTCATGCCGATGCGGAAGACATAGCTGTTTGACCGGACCTCGCAGTTGCCAGTCGCCTCGGCCTCGGGAATAACGGTCCAGACGGACGAGTTCTTGGCCTTTACCTCGCAGGCAAAGCCGCCACACAGGCCGCATTGCACGCACGCCGGGCGACCCCGGTAAACGGTGGAGTTGATCGCCATCGGCGCCGGAAACGGGTGCAATCCCAGTGCACGCCCGCCCTTTTCCAGCAACACGCCCGATGATTTGATCGGCAAGGGTGGCATGGGATAGGGGCGGCTGTGGTACGAGGCGAACGGGCTGGCCCCGGCCAGGCCGGACACGCCAACCTCCCATTCAACCTTCACATAGTACCGTTCCAGATCATCATAGGTGATCGGCCAGTCCACGAGGTCCGCGCCTTCGATGGCGCCCCATACGCTGCGCTCCTTGAAGTCGATCTCGTGCAGCCGCCAGAAGTTGGCGTTGAAGTGGCTGCTGCTGCCGCCGACCACGCGGGCATAGGTTAGCGAGTTGCGCTTTACCGCCACATCGTTCTCGGTGCGGCGGAAGGTCTGCGGACTAGTGGCGGGGTTGTTGGTGATGCCCGAAAGCTGGCGATACTTCAGCTCGTCATGCTCGAACTCGTGCGCGTCCAGCCGCGGGCCCTGTTCCATCACCACAACGCTGTGGCCGGCCTGCGCCAGTTCGCGCGCCATGATGCCGCCGGCCGAGCCGGAGCCGACGACGATGAAATCAACCGTTTCGCTGGTTGGGAAAGTCTTGCGGTCCATTGTAATGCTCCCGTCAGGCGGTTTGAATTGTGGTGCCGGGGTAGGGAACAAATCCCGCGTAATTCTGGTCGTAAAAGCCGAACGGCGCTGTCCAGAAGTGGCGGTTTTCCACGCCCAGGAGCTGCCAGCCGAGGTATTCGTGATTACCGCCATACTTGGGCAAGGCGATCAGTCCGACGATGGTCAATCGCCGCACAGCCTGGAAGAACGGCGTCTCGTCCACTTGGTGCAGCCAGTTGGTCTGCAGCGATGGTGAGCACGCGGCAAAGCCCGGCGCGGCGCAATAATGCGCGGCGTGTCCGGCGTTGAATTCGGCCAGCCCTTCGCGGAAGGATGGCAGTTGCGCCGCCCAGAAGGTGCCCAGCGCGTTATCGATAAAGTTGACCACCTTGGCGTCTTTCGCGCCGGGCTTGTCGCCGCCGGGGATGATCAGATCGGCCATGGCCTCTACCACCGCAGCCTCTTCGGCGGTCAGCGTGGTCAGGCCTCCAGGTCCGGCTATGGCCGCACCAGCGGCGTGATCGTGTTCCGCCGCCAGCGCGATCTGCGGCCAGTTCATGGTCAGCCAACTGGCGCTTGCCAGGTTGCCGATGGCCGTCAAAAACTGGCGGCGCGACGGTGCGGGTAGGTCCATGGGTTACTCCGGAAACTGGCCTTAAGGCCTCGTCTCAAGAGCATGCCCATAGGGGCTGCGGAATACGCCGTTCAGCGCATAGACGCTTGCGGGGGCTAGTTGGCCAACCCCAGCGCGGTGACCACATCGGCCCAGCTGACCAGTTTGAAGTTCTGCGCGGCAGGCGCGTTGTGCCCGTCCTGCGCCACGAACAGCCCCGCGGGATAGCTGCTGCCGAAGTTGCCCAGCACCAGATCAATCCCGTCGGTTTCCTCAGTCGCGCCCACTGTCCCGGCGGCAACGCGGAAGCGGCCAAGTGGCCTCATCGATGGCAGATCGAACACGGCATAGACGTTGTCGCCCTGGCTGGAGGCGACGAGGTAGCCGCCATCTGTGCCGTGGGGCGCGATGGCCAGACCTTCCAGATCGGCCACCAGATACTGGTTGTCTATTGGCGCCACCAGCACACCTTGCGTGCCGTCGGCAGCAAAGCGCCACAGTCCGCGCACTTCCTCGCCCACATAAAGCGTGCCGTTGCGGTTATCGACCACGCAGCCTTCGGGCTGGCTGGTCACGGTCAGCGTGCGTTCGACGGTGAAGACGGGGGTGGCGCCGGAAAGGTCGATCCGAACCTCGTGTGTGCGGCCTTTCTTCAACACCGAGTAGGCGCGCAGCACGCCATCGCGATAGCCCAGGCACAGGCCATAGCCCTCGCCCGCGCCGCCTGGCCCGGTGGCCAATGGCTCCAGGGTGGCCGTGGTGGTATTCAGGCGATAGACCTGTAGCACAGCCTGCGTAAGGTCGTTGCGATCGCTCGCCACCACGATCACGCCTTGGGGGCCAAGGTCCACCAGATCGACATTGTTGACCAGCCCCGAATTGGTGAAACTGCGGATCGCGCCATCGAGGCCGTAAACGTAAAGCCCGGCCTTTTTGTCGGTCGCCACGATCAGGCTGGCGGCGGGATCGGCCGGATTGCGCCAGATCGCCGGATCGTCCGCCGCATCCTGGTTGGCAGTGCCCACGGGGACGGTTTCAGCCTTGGCCGTCACCGCTGCTGGCGGCAGTCCCTGAGGGGCGGTGGTGGCGCAGGCGCTCAAGGCTCCTGCGGCTACCGATGCTAGCAAAACCGCGCCGCGCATCAGAACGCGTACCGCGCGATCAGCTGGAACACCGGACCCGCTTCCTCGCTCTCAATCTCGTATTCGTCGAAGCTGCGATCCTGCTGGTCCTCGATGGTGGTGAACTTGTTGAACACCTCGTCCTTGGTGGAATCGAGCAGGTTGGAGCCGACCAGCCGGATCGTGAAGCTGTCACCAAAGCGCTTCTCCACGAACACTTCCAGGTCCGCGCCGTAAGTGGTGGTGATTTCCTCGCCCACCACGCGGTCATAAGCCGCGCCCTGCTTGCGATAGTTCACGCCCAGCGCCGCGCCCAGGGAGGGGAAATCCTGGATCACGCCAACGTTGTAGACATAATCGCTCTGCCCGTTGAACTGGCGGGTGCCGAGGAAATCGGTGATCGAGCTGTCAACCAGGCCCAGGTTACCGAACACGCCGGTGTCGGCCAGACCCATGAAGGCAAGGCTGGTGGAAAGGTCGAACTCCACGCCCCACACCTCGCCGTTGCCGGTGTTGCGCGGCTGGAGCACGAAGGTGCCCTCGCCTTCGGAACCTTCCACGCCGGTGTTGGCCACTTCCACCAGGTTCTGGACATCGCGGTAGAAGAAGTTGATGCCCACCACGCCGGTGCGGCCAAGGCGGTGCTCGTAACCCACGTCGCCGCCCCACGCGGTTTCCGGTATCAGCTGCGGATTGCCCAGCAGGTCATTGTCGCCCAGTTCGGCTTCCAGCAGCGCCGGGCTGATATAGTCGAGGCGCGGACGGCGCATGGTGCGCGCGGCCGACAAGGTGAAGCGGCCATCACCCAGCGCGATCTTGGCCGAGGCAGAGGGCAGCCAATAGCCGTACGAATTGCTCTGGACAGCCAGCGCCGGGGCCACGGTGAAATCCTCGATCGTGACATCGGTGTTTTCCCACCGGATACCCGCTTCGAAGTTGATGGCACCGGTTTCGCCTTCGATCAGGGCGAACAGGTCACGGCGGTCTTCCTCGATGGCAT
>JAZKFK010000273.1:0-4680 GCA_040386475.1 Pseudomonadota bacterium
CGCGGGCGATGGCCAGGTAATCGCTCGCCCCGCGCGCTTCGGCACACAGGCGCTTAAAGCTGAACACGGCGACGCCCTTCAGGCTTTTGGGCACGTGCAGCTTGCGGCCGCCCCCCAGGTCCAGGTCTGCCGAGGGAACATGCGCCGCATCCTCGGGCGCGAAGTCCGTTAGCCGGAAGAACGCCTCGCGCACTTGCGCCGTGGCGGCATCGCCCAGCGGGCCGTGCCAAGTGGCGAGGCCGGCGATCCGGTCGAGCCGGTAATCGGTTGGGCCGTTCAGTTCGACCACGTCGAGCCGCTCGCCGATCAGGTCGATAAATGGCAGGAAATGCTCGCGGTTGAGGCCGTCCTTGTACAAGTCGCGCGGCGGCCGGTTGCTGGTAGTCACGATAGTCACGCCGTGATCGACGATCAGCGCACGGAACAGCCGGCTCATGATCATGGCATCGGCGCTGTTGTTCACCACCATTTCGTCAAACGCCAGGCAGCGCAGGTCGGCGGCCAGCGCGGCCGCGACGGGAGCGATGGGATCCCCCGCTTCACTGGCCCGCTCGACCCGGATTCGCTGGTGAACTTCCAGCATGAATGCGTGGAAATGCACCCGGCGCTTTGCGGCAATGGCCAGTGTATCGTGGAACAGGTCCATCAGCATCGACTTGCCACGACCAACGCCGCCCCACAGGTAAGCGCCGCGCACCGGGGCAGGTTTGCTGCCGATCAGGCGGCTGAACATGCCGGTGGGGGTGGGGCTTTCCAGCCCGTCCTGCACCCGCGCCAGCACTTGCGCAGCCGCTCGCTGCTCGGCATCCGGGCGCAGTTCGCCCGTGGAAATGAGCTGTTCGTAACGGGAAAGCAGATCGCTCAGGCTTGCCGTTCCGCCGCCATCTTCTTGATCTCGGCAATCGCGCGTGCGGGGCTGAGACCCTTGGGGCACACGTTGGCGCAGTTCATGATGGTGTGGCAGCGGTACAGGCGGAAGGGGTCTTCCAGCTCGTCCAGCCGCTCACCGGTCATCTCGTCGCGGCTGTCGGCCAGCCAGCGATAGGCCTGCAACAGGATCGCCGGGCCAAGGAACTTGTCGCTGTTCCACCAATAGCTGGGGCAGGCGGTGGAGCAGCAGGCGCACAGGATGCATTCGTATAGGCCATCCAGCTTCTCGCGCTGTGCGGGCGATTGCAGGCGTTCCTTGCCGCTCGGCTCGGTGCTGACGGTCTGCAGCCACGGACGAATGCTGGCATATTGCGCGTAGAAGTGAGTGAAATCAGGCACCAGGTCCTTGATCACTTCCATGTGCGGCAGCGGGGTGATGCGGATCTCGCCCCTCAGATCCTCGATCGCGGTGGTGCAGGCCAGGCCGTTCTTGCCGTTGAGGTTCATCGAGCACGAGCCACAGATACCTTCGCGGCAGCTGCGGCGGAAAGTCAGCGTAGGGTCGATCTCGTTTTTGATCTTGATCAGCGCGTCCAGCACCATCGGCCCGCAAGCGTCCAGATCGATCTCGAACGTGTCGTAACGCGGGTTTTGCCCACTGTCCGGGTCCCAGCGATAGATGCGGAACGACTTCACGCGCGCCGCTCCTTCGGCCTTGTAGGCCGTGCCCTGGCCGGAAATCTTGCTGTTCTTGGGCAGGGTGAGTGTCGCCATGATGCGGGTCGCTTTGTCCTGGTTGGTTGCGCCCTATCTAGCTGTTCACGCAGGGTAGGCAAGGCAGACCTTGGCCTAGCCGGGGAAGAAAACGGGGACGGGACCATGGCGTAAAGGCCGTGTTTTCATGGCTGGCAGATCAGCTAAACCGCGATGATGGAGCAGGATCAGGCAAAATGGCCTCGGCGCGCGGCGATTTTTGGCGCGAGTGGCGGCATTGGGGCAGCGATTGCGCGGCTGCTGGCCGATCGCGGCGTGCCGGTGCTGGGCGGATCGCGCAGTGGATCGGTGCCGCGCCATTACCTTGTCACCCCCTTCCATTTCGATCTGACCGACGAAGCGAGCATTGCCGCTGCCGCCGCCACCCTGGCAGCAGACATGCCCGATCTGGTGCTGGTGGCCACCGGCGCGCTAACCCTGGCCGATGGGACCGCGCCAGAACGCAGCCTGAAGGCACTGGACCCGGCAGCGATGGCACAATCGCTGGCGGTGAACACCATCGGCCCGGCCATGATCGCCAAGCATGTGCTGCCGCTGTTCCCGCGTGATGCGCGGTGGACCTTCGCGCTGCTGTCGGCGCGGGTCGGCTCGGTATCGGACAACCGCACAGGGGGATGGCACTCTTACCGCGCGGGCAAGGCGGCGCTCAACATGCTGGTGCGCAACATGGCCATCGAGATGGCGCGCACCCATCCGCATGGGACCGTGCTGGCGCTGCATCCCGGCACCGTGGACACCGCGCTGTCCGCGCCGTTCCAGCGCAGCGTGCCCGATGGCCAGTTGAAGAAGCGGCGCGAGGCGGCCTGTGCCTTACTGGATGTGATGTGCCGCATGACACCGGCGCAAAGTGGCCAGCTGATCGGGTGGGACGGACAGGAAATCGCGCCCTAGCTGCGCCCCGGTTGCGCTATGGTTGCTTCGGACAGGAGGCGCGGTTAGAGCGGCCAGCGTGACTGCCAACCCACTCGACATCTACGGCGCCTGGATCGCCGAAACCCCTGACGCCTGGCCCGATGATGCGCGCGACTGGGCGCACCGCGAATTCGTGGACACCATCGCCGTGATGATCCCCGGTGCGGTAGAGCCGGTGGCGGCCAAGCTGCTCGAAGTCGTCGCGCCGTGGGGCGCGGGGCCGTGCAGCGTGTTCGGTTCGCCCGTGAAGCTGGCCGCGCCGTGGGCCGCGATGGTCAACGGCACGATCGCCCATGCGCTGGACTTTGACGACAACTTCGATCCGCCCAAGGCGCACCCCACCACGGTGCTGTTCCCCGCGATCATGGCCGTGGCCGAGGAGCGCGGCCTATCGGGCGCGGCTTGCGAGGATGCCTATGTGGTGGGCCTGCAGATCCTTGGTCGGGTAGGGCAGGGCCTGAACCCCACGCACCGTAACCGGGGCTGGCATGCCACCGCTACCGTGGGCGTGATGGGCGCGACGGCGGCTGTTTGCCGCCTGCTCAAGCTGGATGCCGAGGCCTGCGCCCGCGCGCTCAGCATCGCCACATCGATGTCGGCCGGGTTCATGAGCCAGTTCGGCACCGAGATGAAGCCGGTCCATGCCGGGCTGGCGGCCAAGGGCGGGATCATGGCGGCAACCATGGCGGCGGCCGGCATCACCGCCGGGCGCGACACACTGGAAGGGCGCACCGGCATGAACCGCCTGATGGTGGGGCCGGACTACGAGGAACTGCGCGACACGATCACGCATATCGAGCATGGGCAGAACCTGCGTTACGAGCTGGAGAGCGTGGGTCACCCGCTGCTGATCACCGAACACAAGTTCCGCGTGAAGCGCTTCCCGACCTGCGGGGCAATCCACCGGGCGATGGACGGCGTGCTGGACCTGCGCGCCGCGCACGGCTTTACCGCTGACGATGTGGCCAGCGTTGACCTGCACATGCCGCGCGTCCACTTCAACAACGTGTTTTACACCGATCCGCAAAGCCCGCTGGAAGCCAAGTTTTCGGCCGAATATGCGGTCGGTTGCGTGGTGGCCCGCGGCGATTGCACCTTGTCGGACTTTACTGAAGAGAAGATCTGGGGCGATGACGTGCGCCGCCTGTTCCCGATCATTCATCGCCATCCGGTGGACAAGCTGGAAGGGGAATTCCCCACCGAGGTCCACCTGACACTGAAGGATGGGCGCCAGTTCATCTCGATCCACGAATGGCCCAAGGGCAGCAAGGCCGCGCCGTTCAGCTGGGCCGAGTATTGGGCCAAGTACGACGGCTGCTGCATCGGCGTGCTGGAAGGCACGCAGTACGAAACCCTGCGCACTTTGTCCGAACGCCTACCCACCCTGGCTGACGCGGGCGAGCTGATGCGCGCCGCCGCCTTTATTCCGGCTTCATGAGAGATACTGGCATGACTGAAACCCAAACCTTCCCGCACTTGTCCTGCCTGGTAATGGCCGCCAGCCGCCGCGGGGTGGATGATCCGGTGGCGCAGATCCAGGGCCTGTCGCACAAGTGCCTCGTCACGCTGGACGGGCAAGTGATGCTGGAACGGGTGCTGGAAGCGCTGGTGGATTCAGGGTGTTTCCAGAAAATCCACGTCTCGGTCGACCGGGCCGATATTCTCACCGCCACCCCGGCGATGAAGGGTTGGGTAGACGACGGGCGGGTGATCTTCGTCCAGTCGCACGGCAACCTGGCGGACAGCGTGCTGAAAGCCGTGGAGGAGATCGATAGCCCGCTGCCGATGATCATCACCACTGGCGACAACGCGCTGCACACGCCTGCGATCATCCGTGACTTCGTGCGCGATACGCTGGCCAGCAGCGCCGATGCCGTGGTCGGCTTCACCAACGAGGACGTGGTGTTGCAGGACTATGCCAATTCAGGCCTGGCGTTTCACCGGCTGAAGGACGGCGGCTTTTCCAGCTGTAACCTCTATGCGCTGAAAACGCTCAACTCACTGAAGGCAGTCAATATCTTCGAAGGCGGTGGCCAGTTCGGCAAGCGCCACATGCGCATCCTGAAGGCGTTCGGCGTGTGGCCGTTCGTGATCTACAAGCTGAAGCTGAAAGGCCTGCCGGGC
>JAZKFK010000274.1:0-1593 GCA_040386475.1 Pseudomonadota bacterium
GGCTGCGCGGCGGGCTTCGTCAACGTGCCGCGCATCAAGGGCAGCCACACCGCGATGAAAAGCGGGATGCTGGCGGCCGAGAGCATCGCTGCCGCCATGGCTGCGGGCCGGGCGAACGATACGCTGGCCGATTATGACGCGGCGGTTCGCGACAGCTGGATCGCAGTCGAGTTGAAGCAGGTGCGCAATGCCCAGCCGTTCGTGGCCAAGTTCGGGGAGGGCCTGGGCACCGCGCTGGCAGGCATCGACATGTGGATGCGCACGCTGAAGATCGGCCTGCCGTTCACCCTGGGCCACCACAAGGACAGCGAGACGCTGGGCCGGGCGGACCTGTACCAGCCGATCAGGTACCCCAAGCCCGACGGCAAGATCAGCTTCGATCGCCTCTCCTCGGTATTCCTCAGCGGCACCAACCATGTCGAGGATCAGCCCAATCACTTGCGGGTGGCCGATCTGGAACTGCAACTGAAGAGCGAACTGGGCGTCTATGGCGGCCCCTCCGCCCGCTATTGTCCCGCCGGGGTCTATGAGTGGCTGGGCGTGGAAGACGGCCAGCCGCGCTACCAGATCAACGCGCAGAACTGCGTCCACTGCAAGACCTGCGACATCAAGGACCCCAACGAGAACATCACCTGGGTGACGCCCGAGGGCGGCGGCGGGCCGACCTATCCGAACATGTGATCGCTGACCGGTGAAGGAAACCGCCTACGCCAAGATCAACCTTGCCCTGCATGTGCGGCGGCAGCGGGATGACGGCTATCACGAGCTGGAGACGTTGTTCGCCTTCGTCGATGCAGGCGACGTGCTGGTGGCGCACCCGGCCGCTCAGGACAGCGTGGCGGTGGTGGGCGAGTTTGCTGGCGGGCTGGACAACCCGTTCGACAACCTCGTTGCCAAGGCGCTGAACACTTTGCCGCGCGCGCAAGGGCTGGCAGTGACACTGGAGAAGAACCTGCCGGTTGCGGCGGGGCTGGGCGGTGGTTCGGCCGATGCGGGCGCGGTGTTTCGCATGGTTCGCGACAGCTACGGCCTGCCCGATAACTGGCGCGACAGGGCCGCGCGGCTGGGGGCGGATGTGCCTGCCTGTGTGGAGAGCTTTACCTGCATCGGGCGCGGGACGGGGACTGAACTCGAGCCGGTGGAGAACGACCTCGCCGGAACCCCGGTCCTGCTGGTCAACCCGCGCGTTCCGCTCAGGACCGGCCCGGTATTCAACGCGTGGGACGGCGTGGATCGCGGCCCTATGGTGGAAGGCACCGCGCGCGAAATCGCGCTGGCGGGGAGGAATGATCTGGAAAAGGCTGCAATCGCGATTTGTCCGCAGGTTGCCGACGTGCTGGGAGCGTTCGACGCCACCGAGCCTTGGTTGACCCGCATGTCAGGTTCGGGCACCACGTGTTTTGCACTCTACGAAACAACTGAGTTGCGGGATAAAGTGGCGCGATGGCTGGCAGGGTGGAAGCCCAATTGGTGGCAACTTTCGGGAAAGCTTCGTTGACTACAAACGAAGCCTTCCGCCTGATCGGCACCCCCACAACCGGCGGCATTCTTGTCGTCTCCGACCATGCCAGCAACCGCGTGCCGGATGACATC
>JAZKFK010000275.1:0-4017 GCA_040386475.1 Pseudomonadota bacterium
GCCGGGATCGGTGACCGGTTCCTGGGCCATATCGAGCGGTGCCGCGTGCTGATCCACCTGATCGACATTTCGGGCGATCCGGTGGAGGCCATGCGCGTGGTCGAGGCCGAGCTGGAAGCTTACGGTGACGGGCTGGAGGACAAGCCACGGCTGGTCGCGCTCAACAAGATCGACTTGTCTGGTGCGGATCTGGCGGAAGACTATGCCGCCGAGCTTATCGCCGCTGGGGCCGACCGGGTGTTCCCCATTTCCGGCGCGACGCGCCAGGGGGTTGAGGAACTGGTGGACGCGGTGCTGTCGTACCTACCCTCGCGCACGGCGACCGAAAATCCCCATGTGATTCCCAAAGCCGAGGAAGACGATGACGACGCAGCAGAACCCGCCTGGGATCCGCTGGGCTAACCGCTGCCGCATGGCCTGCCACATTCTGGCCATTTGCGCTTGCGCCGCCATCGGCTAAGCGGCGTGGCCATGACGATTGCGCATCTTGCCCACCTGGCCGATCCGGCGCTGTGCCCCCGCCTGGTGGTGAAGGTCGGCTCGTCCTTGCTCGTCGACCCGCAGGGTAACCCCCGCCGCGAATGGCTGGCGGCGCTGGTGGCAGAGCTGGCCGCAGCAAAGGCGCGCGGGCAGCAGGTGATCGTGGTCAGTTCGGGCGCAATTGCGCTGGGTTCTCGCAAGCTGGCGATGAAGGCGGGCGGGCGCGGCAGCCTGGCCGATGCCCAGGCCGCCGCCGCCGTGGGCCAGATCGCGCTGGCCGGCTTGTGGGCCGAACTGTTCGCCCGGCACGATGTGACCGCGGCCCAGTTACTGCTGACGCTGGACGATCTGGAAGACCGGCGCCGCTATCTCAACGCCACGGCCACCATCGCCCGCCTGCTCGATGCGGGCGCCGTGCCGATCATCAACGAGAACGATTCGGTCGCCACGCAGGAAATCCGCTTCGGCGATAATGACCGCCTTGCCGCCCGGGTAGCACAGGCGAGCCGCGCCGACGCCGTGCTGCTGCTGTCCGACGTAGCCGGGCTGTATGATCGCGATCCCCGCTTGCCGGATGCGCAACTCCTCCCCTTGATCGAGGGCGTGACGGCGGAAATCCACGCGATGGCTACGGGCAGCTCGGCCTCCGGCATGGGTTCGGGCGGCATGGCGTCGAAGATCCAGGCGGCGGAGATTGCCGAACTGGCGGGCATTGCGCTGGCGATCATCGACGGAAGGCCGCAAGCACCCATCAATGCATCGCTGGGCACTGCCACCGGCACCCTGTTCGTGCCCGGACCCAGGAGTGGGGGCCGTAAGGCCGCCGCGCGCAAGGCGTGGCTGGGAGGCAAGCTGCGCCTCAAGGGCACTGTGGTCATCGATGCCGGTGCAACCCGCGCGCTGGCGGGCGGCAGCAGCCTGCTCGCCGCCGGGATAACACAGGTTGAAGGCGACTTCGGCCGCGGCGATGCTGTTGCGGTGCGCGGGCCGGAAGGCACCGTCCTGGCGCACGGTCTCAGCGAATATGACGCCGCCGAATGCACTCGCCTGATCGGCCGGCGGAGTGACGAGCAGGAGGCAATCCTGGGCTATGCTCCGCGTTCTGCGGTGATCCATCGCGATCAGCTGGTGGTCCTGTGACACTGGCGATTACCGGCGGCACAGGGTTCGTCGGTAGCCACGTCCTTGATCTTGCACTGGCGGCTGGTGAGCAGCCACGGGCGCTGGCCAGGCGGCTTGCGGCTGCACACCAGGCCACCGATACACCGCAGCCATCGTGGATTGCGGGCACTCTGGCCGATGCGTCCGCGCTTGCCCGATTGTGTGATGGCGCCAGCGCGGTGCTCCATATTGCCGGCGCGGTGAACGTGCCGACGCGGGCGGATTTCGCCGCCGCCAACATCGCGGGTACGCAAGCCGTGGTGCAGGCAGCCCGGGAGGCGGGCGTGCGCCGCTTTGTCCATGTATCCAGCCTGGCTGCGCGCGAGCCGGGCCTGTCAAACTATGGCTGGTCGAAAGCGGAGGCGGAAGAGGTGGTCCGCACCAGCGGGCTCGATTGGACGATCATCCGGCCCCCGGCGATCTATGGCCCGCGCGATGCCGACATGTTCGAGATGTTCCGCGCCGCTCGCTGGGGCATTCTTCCGGTACCCCCGGCAGGCAGCGCCTCGATGATCCATGTGGAGGATCTTTCCCGCCTGTTGCTGGGGGCGTCCGGGGGCTCTGGTCCGGAATGGTCGCAGCGCATATTCGAACCCGATGACGCGCGCCCTGGCGGCTGGCCGCACGCAGACCTGGCGCGCGCCATTGGCCGGGCCATGGGGCGAAACGTGTGGGCGCCCAGCCTGCCGGCCGCCTTGCTGACAGCGGGTGCCCGGCTGGACCGGTTGGCCAGGGGCGACAAGGCCCGCCTCACGCCCGATCGCGCAGCCTATATGCTGCATCCGGACTGGGTGTCATCGCCATCGCTGGCAGTGCCGGAAAGCCTGTGGACCCCGGCCATTCCCACCGTTGAAGGGCTTGCCCAGACTGCCCGCTGGTATCGGCAGCAGCGCTGGCTGTAAGTGTTGCATAGCCGGAGGACCGGCAAAATCTGGCGTTAACTCCCGCAAACCTATCAGCATATTTCATTCGCATCGCGGTAATGATCGTAATAGAACTGTGTTATAGGATCAGGGACGATATGCGTGGTTGGGGACTTGGGCCCCTGATCGCGGAGTGGGGGAATATTTCAATGAAGAAGGCAAACCGGGTTTCGCGTCGTTCGTTCGTGGCACTGGTCACGGGCGCGGCGGCCAGCGCCGTCATGGCCACATCGGCCAAGGCGCAGCAGACCGGCCGGACCGACAGCGACAGCGGGGACAGCTCGGGCTATGGCCGCACGGGGATGAGCGACAGCGATTCCAACGATCGCGGCGGCTACGGCCGCACCGGTGTCACCGATTCGGACAGCAACGATCGCGCCAGCTATGGTCGCGGCGGTGGTGGTGGCGGTGGTCGCAGCAACGGCTCGGGCCTGACAGACAGCGATTCCGGCTCCAACAGCGATGCGCCGGGCCGTGGCCGCGGTTCGGGCACGGGCCAGACGGACAGTGATTCCAATGATCGCGCGGGCTTTGGCCGTTCGGGCCTGTCGGATTCGGATGATTCCGATAGCGGCGGCTATGGTCGTGGTCGGGGCACCGGCCGCTAGGTCGCAGTACAACAGGCCGCGACCGGTCTGACCGTCGGCGGTCCCGGGTTTCGAAAACGGGGGGATACCGATGTCGAAGAAAGCCAATCGCGTTAACCGCCGCTCATTCGTGGCCCTGGTCACGGGTGCTGCGGCCAGTTCGCTGATCGCCGGCTCGGCCAAGGCCCAAAGCGGGCAGACCGACAGCGATGCGAATGACCGGTCGGGCTATGGCCGCTCCGGAGTGACCGATTCCGACAGCAATGACCGGTCCGGCCATGGCCGCGGCAGTTCGGGCATCACCGACAGCGACACCGGATCGGGCGCCGATGGCGTGGGCCGTGGACGGGGTAACCAGACCGGCATCACCGACAGCGACACCGGCGAATATCGCGACGCCGCCGGCCGTGGACGGGGCAACCAGACCGGTATCACCGATAGCGACACCGGCCAGTATGCCGATGGGGCCGGTCGCGGGCGGGGCAATGGCGGGAAGGGAAAAAGCGCCAGCACGGGCATTACCGACAGTGATACCGGATCCAACCGCGATGCCGTGGGCCGCGGGCGGGGTACCGGCAACGGCAATACCGACAGCGATTCCAGCGATCGTTCGGGCCAGGGCTATTCAGGCCTGACCGATGGCGACAGCAATGATCGCTCCGGGCACGGACGCGGGCGCGGTACTGGGCGCTGACAACAGCAACAGATGAGTTTCCGTTACCTGCAGATCGGGTATCGGCGCGCACCGCCGCCGCAAAACGCGGCAGGTAAACCAATCGGGGACCGAAAATGACATCACTTTCGATCAAGCCGGCTGGCGCCAGCCCGCTCGACTTCATGATCGCACCCCTTTCGCGCGAGGAGTT
>JAZKFK010000276.1:0-1522 GCA_040386475.1 Pseudomonadota bacterium
GCTCGGCGTTCATTTCGCCCAGGCCCTTGTAGCGCTGCATGGCCAGGCCCTTGCGACCTGCGGCCATCACCGTTTCGACCAGCTGGCTGGGCAGCATGATCGCATCGGGCGAAACGGGCAGCAGCGTGGGCTGGGGGGCCATGTCTTCGTTCTCGCCCTCGTCGGTCACCTCGGGCTCCGGCTCGGCCTCCGCCGTGCTGGAGCGGACCAGCCGCACGGGCGAAGCGAACACGTCGCCCTGTTCCACGGCGCGGGCATGGACCTTGCGCGCTTCGGCGCTGTCGAGGAACTTGGGCTCGATGATGTGCGCATCGGTCACTCCGCGCCACTTGCGGAAGAAGCGCACGGTGCCTTCTACCGTGCCTTCGGTCACCACATCGGCCACCCAGGTGGCATCGCGGTCACCCGCCTGCAACAGCGCGGCAGCGGCTTCCAGGCGCGGCAGGCGGTCGATCGGGGCAAGGCCCGGTTCCAGCGATCCGGTAAGGGCCATCGCCTCCACCACCTGGCCTTCATACTTGCGCGGCACGAAAGCCAGGGTGTTCTTCAGCCGCAGGGCGCGGGCGACGATATCGGTCAGTTCCTCGCCCCCGCGGGCACCACCGGCGGTTTCCAGCACGCGGCCTTGCAGGCCTGCTTCCACCAGGTAGCGATCCAGCGCGGGCTGGTCCTTCAGATAAACCTCGCTGCGGCCCTTGGCGACCTTGTACAAAGGCGGCTGGGCGATGAACAAATGCCCCGCCTTGACGATTTCGGGCATCTGCCGCTGGAAGAACGTGAGCAGCAGCGTGCGGATGTGCGCCCCGTCCACGTCGGCGTCGGTCATGATCACGATCTTGTGATAGCGCAGCTTTTCCAGGTCGAATTCGTCGCGCAGGCCCGTGCCCATGGCCTGAATCAGCGTGCCGACCTCGCGGCTGCCGATGATCCGGTCAAACCGGGCGCGTTCCACGTTCAGGATCTTGCCGCGCAAGGGCAGGATCGCCTGCGTCTTGCGGTCGCGGCCCTGCTTGGCGCTGCCACCGGCGGAATCGCCTTCCACCAGGAACAGTTCGCACTTGGCGGGATCGCGCTCCTGGCAATCGGCCAGCTTGCCGGGCAGGCTGGCAATGGACATGGCGCCCTTGCGGCTCATCTCGCGGGCGCGGCGGGCGGCCTCGCGCGCGGCTGCGGCGTCGATCACCTTCTGGATGATCTGCTTGGCGTCGGCCGGATTTTCCTCCAGCCACTGGTTCATCTTGTCGCCCATCAGGCTTTCAAGCGGCTGGCGCACTTCGGATGACACCAGCTTGTCCTTGGTCTGGCTGGAGAACTTGGGATCGGGCAGCTTGACGCTGACGATGGCGGTCAGCCCTTCGCGCATGTCCTCGCCCGAAAGCGTGACCTTCTCCTTCTTCATCAGGCCCGAACGCTCGGCGTAGTTGTTGATCGTGCGCGTCAGCGCCGCACGGAATGCTGCCAGGTGCGTGCCGCCGTCGCGCTGGGGGATGTTGTTGGTGAAGCACAGGACGTTTTCGTAATA
>JAZKFK010000277.1:0-6860 GCA_040386475.1 Pseudomonadota bacterium
CCCTTCCTCGATGATCGAGGCGCGGGCGGCGCTGTTATCGATGATGGCGATCTTCATGGCTGATGCCTATTGCACTGCACAATGCCTAAACTCAAGCACAGGAAACTCGCCCGCCCGCTGGAATCCCCAAGGCCCATCCGGTCTGGCATAGCCCCAACGGTGCATTTGCTTTGACAGGGCCTGCAATTGGCATAATCGGTACGGTGAGAAATCATTCGTTATGGATGGCCTGAAGGGAGTTGGGGCGCTGGACTGGGGGTTACTGCAAGGATCGGTCGGACCCCGCGTACGCCTGCTACGCAACCTCCTGTATGCGCGATCCTTGTCAGAGTCCGAGCCGTTTGGCCTGCCGATGGGCTCGCTTACGATCATGTCGCTGATCTCCGCCAATTCGGGCAGTTCGCAACGCCAGCTGGCGCACTGGTCCGGCATTACCGGGCCCGGGCTGGTGGCGATCGTCGATGAGCTTGAGGAGCGCAAATTGGTCACGCGGCAGCGCGATCCCAATGACCGGCGCCGCAATATGATCGTGCTGAGCGCCAAGGGCGTACGGACGCTGGAAACAATGTTCGAAGTGGTCAACCAGATCGAAGCGCCGCTGCGCGAGGCCTTGGGGCCGGAAGACATGGCGCGACTGATCGACCTGGTGGAGCGATCAATTGCCGCCCTGCGCCAGGATGAGCTTTGAACGCAATGCGCGCACGCTGGCGCGACAATCAAATACATTCTTACCTTCAAAATGATTTGATAAAATAATCATTCGGATGCTAACGATATTCCCTTAGCCGGGCTCTCCCGGCAGCGCTGCAACTGCGTTCGGGGGTGATCATGACGTTGAACAAGACGGTGCTTCTGGCGACTGTTACCGCCCTCGCCTTGCCAGCCCTGCCAATCCAGCCGGCCTTGGCGCGCGAGCCCGCACCGTTGCCCGCAGCTGACTGGCCCCGCTATGCCCGTGACGAGGGAGGCACGCGTTACTCGCCGCTGAGCCAGATCAGCCGTGATAACGTCAGCCAGTTGCAACCCGCATGGCGCTTCCGCCTGCGGCCAGAAGGCGGGGCAGGCCTGCTAGGCGGCACCGTGCCGATCGTGCTGGATAACGTGATGTACCTGCCGCTGGGCAATGCCGTGGTGGCGCTGGAGGCCGATACCGGCCGCGAATTGTGGCGGCACGAGCTGGCAGGCGGCATGGTGCGGCGCGCGGTGTCCTGGTGGCCGGGCGATGGTTTGCATTCGCCGCGCCTGTTCTATTCCACTGGCAGCACGATCCGCGCCCTCGATCCGCGCACCGGCCAGCTGGATCAAAGCTTCGGCGACAATGGCGCAATTGCCATTGAAGGCACGCCGTATGGCTATCCCCCCAGCATATTCGGCAATGTCATGATCATCGGCGCCAGCACGGCAGAGATGCCACGGGGCCCCAGCGGTAACACCCGCGCCTATGATGCGGCCACGGGGGCCAAGCTGTGGGAATTCAACTCCGTGCCGCAGCCAGGCGAAGTGGGCCATGAAACCTGGCAGGGTGATAGCTGGCAGGGCCGATCCGGCACCAACATGTGGATCTGGTACACTACCGCCGATCCGGCGACCGACACGGTCTACATCACCCTGGGCGGCCCCAGCCCCAATTATTATGGCGGCGACCGGCCGGGCGCCAACCTGTTCGGCAATTCCATCGTGGCGCTGGACCTGCAGACCGGCACTTACAAGTGGCACTTCCAGACCATCCATCATGACTTGTGGGACTGGGACTTGCCCGCGCCGCCGGTGCTGTTCGACGTCAACAAGGATGGTCAGACCATCCCGGCCCTGGCCGAAACCGGCAAGCCGGGCCTGATGTACATCCTCGACCGCCGCACGGGTGAGCCGATCCACGGCGTCAACGAAATGCTGGTGGCCGCGGGCGATGTGCCGGGCGAGTGGTATTCGCCCACCCAGCCGATCCCGGTCGCACCCCGCCCGCTCAGCCGGATGCACTGGACGCCCGCGGATGTTGTAACGGCGGACGACACCACGCCAGAACATGCTGCCGCCTGCGGTGCGCTGCTCGACAGCTATGGCGGCAGCTTCTTCAACTCCGGACCATTCACCCCTTTCTTCCTGCACGAAGAAGGCGATGCCAACCGCGCCTCGATCAACATGCCGCACAACGGCGGCAGCAACTGGGGCGGCAGTGCAGCCGATCCGACCAGAGGCGTGATCTTCATCAACACCACCGAAAGCGGCTCAATCGGCTGGATCGAGCAGCGCAGGGTGGGCGGCGATTATGGGCGCGGCACTGGCAACAGCGACCAGACCTATGATCGCGGCAGCCTGAGCGGACCCGGCGCCTACTCGGCCTTCCAGGCCAGCTTCACCACCGCCGATGGCCGTCGCGCTTCCTTGCCCTGCATCCGCCCACCATGGGGCAACCTCAATGCCGTGGACGGCAACACTGGCGAAGTGCTGTGGTCGGTCCCGCTGGGGACCAGCGAGATGCTGCCCGAAGGCCGCCAGAACACCGGATCGAACAACACCTTCGGCGGGCCGATCGTGACGGCCGGCGGGCTGGTGTTCATCGGCGCCACCAGCGACGCCGTGTTCCGCGCCTTCGATGCGCAGTCCGGCCAGGTGCTGTGGAGCCAGCAACTCCCCTACTCTCCCCAGACCGTCCCGATCACTTACCAGGGGCGCGATGGCCGCCAGTACGTGGCCGTGGTTGCAGCCAGCGCGTCCACCGGCGGCGCACCGCGCAACGCCGAAGGCCGCCCGGCCAACGGCGAGGAGCTGGTCACCTTTGCGCTGCCGCGTTGAGCAGCCCCATCAACACATCACGGAGAATGGCCATGTTCGGCAGGATAGCACTTTCAATCGGGGCAACGCTGCTTGCCACCACCGCATTCGCCCAGCAGGCGGTGACCACGCCCGAAGGCGCGCTGATGGAAGCCGCGCAGGACCTGCACTACCCCGCGGGCAGCCTTACCCAGGCGCAACTGGCCAGCCCGGCGCGAGAGGTCTTTGCCATGAACGCGATGAACGTGTTCCGCCGCTTCCCGCGCGATGTGACCGGACCGATGGTGCAGTTCTATGTCGAGGCGCTGGGCCTGCGCTCGCTTAGCCCCATCCAGCTGACCAGCGCGCAGCAGATGTTGCTGACCGGCGTGGGCCGGGCGCAGATCAAGCTGTCGGCCGGGCAGCAGGGTGATCGCGAATACAACCTGTCAGGCGGGCCCACCGGCGGCACCGGTATTCGCTTCTTTGCCCTTACCTTCCCTGATGAAGCGGCCGTGCGCAGCCGCTTCACGGCGGCAGGCTTCACTTTGCCCGCGCTCCGTGATCTGGGCGATGGTACACGCGGCACCTTCGTGGAAGATCCGGGCGGCTTTCCCATCAAGGTGGTGATCCGCGCTGGCGCACAGGAAGGTTCCAACGATGGCGTGGGCGTGGGCATCGGCGTCTCCGATCTGGCCGCCAGCCGTGCCTTCTATCGCGAATTCGTGGGGCTGGACGAACTGCCTGCAATGCAGGACCCGCTGCTGGACCGCACCGTTTATCCCTATCGCAATGGTGAGACTACGCTGTACCTCTACGACGTGGGAACTGGCCGTCCGGCGGACACCGGCAATGCCGGCATCCAGTATGTCGTCAGCGACAGTGCGCTGGTGGCGGCCAAGGGCGATCATCGCCAGATCCCGGTTCTGACCCCGCTGAACCGCCTGCGCGGGTTCGAGTTGATTACGGTGTGGCTGGCCGATCCGGACGGGGTGACCAACTATTTCGCGCAAGTGGGCGCCAACAGCCGCACCGCTCGCGAGCGGGCCGCGCCCGCGGCGACCGCCGCCTTCGATCCCACAGTGCTGCCTCCGGTTCCGCGAGACTTCCAGCCCGAACGCACACCGTGGGGCGATCCGGATTTGCGTGGAGCCTGGCCGATCGATCACCTGAACGGCCTTCCCTTTCAGCGCACGCCAGAACAGGGCGACCGCCACTTCCTGACCGACGAGGAGTTTGCCGCCCGCCAGCAGCGCATCGACCAGTTGGCGGCACGGTATGAGAACGAGGAATCGAGCGATTCCATCGGCCAGGGCCATTGGGTGGAAATGGGCGACGGCAGCCGTCGCACCTCGTTGCTGGTCCTGCCGCAGAACGGTCGCCTGCCGCCGATGACCGCAGAGGGCCAGCGCCTGTCTGCCGCCATGCGCTCCAGCTGGCGCAGCGGGCAGGCCTTTGACACCTGGACCGATTTCGACAGCTGGGACCGCTGCATCACGCGCGGAGTGCCGGCCTCGATGATGCCGATGATGTACAACAATGGCCTGCGCATCTTCCAGTCACCCGGCGTGGTGGCGATCCAGATGGAGATGATCCACGAAGTGCGCATCATCCCGGTCGACGGCCGCCCGGCCCTGCCGGTGCAGATCGGCCAGTGGCTGGGCGAAAGCCGCGGCCATTGGGAAGACGGTAATACCCTGGTGGTGGAGACGACCAATTTCCGCCCTGGCGCATCGGCCACCAATATCGTGACCTCGGGCTCGCCCCCAGCCAACGATACGCCCACCAGTGCGCAAGCCAAACTGATCGAACGGTTCACCATGACCGGGCAGGACACGATCGTTTACGAGACGGTCTATACCGATCCCGTGGTGTTCACCGCGCCTTGGGGCACCCGGCTGGATTGGCGACGCAACCAGGACTACGCGTTCTTCGAATATGCCTGCCACGAAGGCAATGTGCAGATCCGCAATTACATCAACGCCAGCCGCGCCGCACGCGAGGCAGCGGTGGCAGCGGGGCAATAGCGGCAAAGGGTCGGCCAAGCCTGACATGACAATGCCCAGATCGTGGTTGGAAACGATCCGGGCATTGCTTTGCCAGCAGGGAAAACCCGACCGGCAAATTGCGCAAAAGGCACTATCTCGTTCGGCGCACCCGCAGGCGGCGCTGGCCATCGTAGCTCAGGAACACGCTGCCCAGCGATCCGCGCTCCAGCCGGATCTGTGCCCCGGCGCGCGGAGTTGACCAGGTCTCTGGCGCAGCATCGACAAAGCGCCACTGCGCCCCGTCTTCAAGCGTCAGCAGATAGATGCCTGGCTCCACTCGCTCGATGGCGGTGACGCGGGCACTCGTAGTCTCGTCATTGCGCGCGCTGCGCACTTCACGCGGGACGGGCAGCATTTCACTGCCGAAGCCTTGACCGTGATCAGCAAGTGGCGCGGGGGTTGACCGGGCGGGTGGCGCGGTCCGGGCCACAGCGATGCCCGGGCGGATGGTGTTGTCATAGCAGGTGACGCGCGCGGGTACGTCGGCGATCTGCGCGCAGGCACGCATGATGGTCACGATCTGCTCGAAATCCTCGTCCTGCGCGGCGGCCGGCCCCGCAAGCACGGATCCCGCAAACAGGATAATGGCGAGGCTGGCAGAGCGGGCTTTGGTCATCACGACAGTCTCAATACCAAATGGAGGAAGTGGCGGCAGAACGGATTTGATTGGGAGCTCCGCCCCGCCGCCACTTTCAGTCCCTTTTGGCCGCTACAGCCATCAGGGGTATCAGAAGCTGACTGTTGCCCCGGCATAGAAGCGCCGGCCCAGCGTATCATGGTTCACGTTGAAGCTGCCGCCCGGCAGCGTCTGGTCGCCCAGCACATCATTCAGGCGGAAAGCGGTGAGCGGCGGGGCCTTGTCAAACAGGTTGTCCACCCCGAAGCGCACCCGGATCGTATCGTTCACCTCATACCGCAGGTTAAGGTTGAACAGGTCGTACGAAGGCACGCCGGAAATAGTCGGCGCACCAGTGTTGGCCAGCGTGGTGGAGTGAACCAGCGAAGGATAATGCTGCCACTGTATGCCGATGGTAGCCGGACCCACCGTATAGCCGGCGCGGGCGAACAGCTTCCATTCAAACGGCCCGGCCTGCGTGCCCACTTCGCCACCACCAGTCGATCCGGTCCAATCGGTCAGCGGGATCACGAACTGGTCTGGCGTGGTGGCGAACTTGTCAACGTAGGTGGCGTTGACGTTCAGGCTGAAGCGGCCGGGGATTCCGATCCCGGCATCGTCGAACCGCAGGCTCCACGACAGGTTGGCATCGACGCCAGCCGTCTCAACCCGGCCGAGGTTGGCGTAGTTCACTTCGATCAGCTCGATATTACCGTTCTCGGTATCGCGGCGGATGCGGCCGCAGGCATCGTTGACCTCATAGTTGGGGTTGAAGATCGGCGAGAAGCACTGCCGCAGCACCGAATCCGCCCCCTGCAGCGCAATGCCATCGGTGATGGTGATGCTGTAGTAGTCGATCGCCAGGTTCAGACCGCTCAGCCACGGGTTCTCGGTGGGGGCGGAGATCACCGCGCCCAGGGTAAACACCTTGGCCTTCTCCTCGGACAGCTGGCGGGCGCCGACCTCCAGCGTCGGCACGTTGAAGCCCACGGTGGGGAACACGCGGTCCTGATCATAATACTGGCCAACCGCTTCGGCCGTCATCAACTGCTGGCACAAGGTCAGGACCTTCGCGGCATTGGTGTTGAGCGCCGAGTTGGCCGAGTAGTTGCCATAGCCCAGCGGCTGCGTGACGATGGCGGTGGAACAGGGATCGCCATCCGCCGAAGCGCGCAGGGTCTGCGTACGGGCGGTGAACAGTTCGCCCAGGTTCGGCGCACGGTTGGCCTGCTGGTAACCGCCACGGAACCGCAGCCAATAGGTGGGGGCATATTCGCCGTTCAGCTTGAAGGTGTGGACCCCGCCGACCGAATCGTAGTCCGAATAGCGATAGCCCAGTTCAAGGTTGAGAGCCTCCGCAAAGGGCTTGCCGGCCAGCAGCGGGATGAATACCTCGCCATAGCCTTCGCGCACGCTGGTGGAGCCTGACGTGCTCGCCTGCGGGA
>JAZKFK010000278.1:0-1573 GCA_040386475.1 Pseudomonadota bacterium
TGCTGACCAACATCGTGATGATGGGCATGGGTGAGCCGCTGTACAACTTCGACAACGTGAAGGGCGCGCTGCAACTGGTGATGGACGGCGATGGGCTGGCCTTGTCCAAGCGGCGCATCACCCTGTCCACCAGCGGAGTGGTGCCGATGATGGCGCGCTGCGGCGAGGAAATCGGCGTCAACCTGGCCGTCTCGCTCCACGCGGTGACCAAAGACGTGCGCGACGAGATCGTGCCGATCAACCGCAAGTACGGGATCGAGCAGCTGCTCCAGGCCTGTGCCGACTATCCTGGCGCGTCCAACGCCCGCCGCATCACCTTTGAATACGTGATGCTGAAGGACAAGAACGACAGCGACGCCGATGCGCGCGAGCTGGTGCGCCTGCTGCGCCACTACAATCTGCCCGCCAAGGTCAACCTGATCCCGTTCAACCCCTGGCCCGGCGCGCCTTATGAAACCTCTACGCTGGAACGGGTGAAGCGGTTTTCCGAAATCGTGTTTGAAGCGGGCATCTCTGCCCCGGTGCGCACCCCGCGCGGGCGCGACATCGACGCGGCTTGCGGCCAGCTGAAGACCAGCGCCGAACGCAAGACCCGCGCCGAGATGGATCGCCTGGCCGAAGAGAAGCAGGTCGCGCTGGGCTAGACGCGCAGGTGGGCACCACTGGCAACCATGTTGCAGCGGCCCGCAACCCAGACTGAGCCATCGGTCTCTTGCGCCAGCTCTATGCGTCCGTCAGCCCCCGTCTGCCTGCCTTGTGCAGCGGTGTAGCTGCCCGTGGCGAGGCCGGTGGCGAACAGGTGCATTGCCAGGCCAGCGTTGAAGCTGCCGGTCACCAGATCCTCGCACAAGGTGCCGTGCTGGTTGGCGAAGAAAGCGCGCACCTCCCAATCAACGCCGCTGCCCGGCGCTGCGGGTGCGGCCAGGCCCACGTCGGTGCCGATGGGCGCTCGGGCTGCGGGAGAGGCCGCCAGCACCTGCTCCGCCGTGGCAAGCCGCAGCAACTGCCAATTGGGGCCATTGGCGATGTGGACCGCCTCTACGATCGCATCAGGCGCCACCCCCGCCACGCGCGCGGCGTCGGCCTTCTCCGTCTCACTCAGTGGTCCACTGCGGGTTAGTGCCGGTGCCCGGAAGGCCAGCCGGTCTGCCGCTTGCTGGCGCACATCGACCAGGCCAACTCCACATTCCTGCACCAGTTTGCCCTGCTCCCGAGGCACACCGCCCGCCGCCAGCCATGCATAGGCCGAGCCCAGCGTGGGATGGCCAGCGAACGGCAATTCGCCAGCAGGGTAGAAAATACGCACCTTGTAATCGGCGGCGGGATCGGCTGGCGGCAGCAGGAATGTTGTCTCCGAAAAGCCCAGCCATTGCGTCAGCCGCAGCATCTGCGCGTCGCTCAGCCCCTCACCCCCGCGCACCACTGCCAGCGGATTGCCGCTGAGTGCCACGCTGCCGAACACATCGACCAGATCCAATTCCATGTGCGTCTCCTTGCAGCTGGTCATGGACTCTCTTTCCGCGAAGTTCCATGCTTTTGCCATGTCCGATCAGCCCACCCTGTCCTGGTACGA
>JAZKFK010000278.1:1673-9226 GCA_040386475.1 Pseudomonadota bacterium
GCCTACGATGCCGTCTGGGCCCATGCCTCGCTGCATCACCAGCCCTTTGCCGGTCTCGGCGATGTCCTGGGCCGCATCTACCTGGCCCTGCATCCGGGCGGCTGGTTCTTCGCCAACTACAAGCTTGGCTCTGGCGAGGATCGCGACGAGTTTGGCCGCCTGTACAGCTTCCCACCCCGCGCCGATCTGCTGGCGCTGTATGCACAATGTGGTTGGGGCCTGGCCGATGTGCATGACTACCGCGCCGGTGGCCACGACAAGGTGGAGCGTGACTGGATCGCGCTGACGGCCCGCAAGCCATTTTAACTGCGCTTTTTGGCACCATTCGTCGCTCGCTTGGCACGGCTGGTCTTGCCTCGCGTATTCCAACGAGCCGTTCATCTGAGGTTGGGGATCGATGAACAAATCTGCCGGTTATCCACTCACAAGACCACAGGATCAGGAGTACCGACATGCGCAAGACCATCCTCACCCTTATCGCCGCCAGCGTGGCCGTCACCGCCGTTCCTGCGGCAGCTGATCCGCCGCGCTGGGCTCCCGCCCACGGCCATCGCGACCGTGATCGTGATCGTGATCGTGACCGCGATGACCGCCGCTACGAAAGCCGCCGCGTATACGACGATCGTGGTCGCTATTATGAACCGCGCCGCGTGAGCCGGGGTGACACCGTGTGGCGCGGCAATGACAACCGCTACTATTGCCGCCGCGACAACGGCACCACTGGCCTGATCATCGGCGCTGCCGGTGGCGCGCTGGTGGGCCGCGAGGTCGACAACCAGGGTAGCCGCACGGTCGGCACCATCCTGGGCGCCGCGATCGGTGGCCTGCTGGGCCGCGAGATCGACCGTGGCGGGGCCCGCTGCCAGTAATCGCGACCGTCCGTCCCGCGCCGCCCCTTCGCGGGACCACGCTGTGCCGCCCTCCCCAACCCAGGAGGGCGGCATCGCTGGTTTAGCACGGGCCACTTCTTGATGGGCCGTCTTCGGATAGCCCATGGTTGGACCTAAGGTCCAGCATAGCCAAAGCCGGCGCGATCCAGTACGGACAAAGTCAAACATAGAATCGCGACCTGAGGAGAGTACCCATGATCGAAGCCGCGCTGGTATCCGGCGATGACCACCTCGACCTCAACATGCTGCCGGCGGACGTGTGGACCCAACGCATGGCCAGCACCTGGGGCGAGCGCACGCCGCGCCCGGTTGAGCAGGCCAACGGCTCGGCCTTGTGGATGGCCGACGGGCAGAGCTGGGGCTTCTGGTCGGGCCGCCCGATGGGCTTCTCCGGCCCCAAGCCGATCCACACCGCCTATGACCGTGGCGGCGTGGAAGACCTGACCGACCTGCGCGCTTCCAACCCGACGCTTCGCCTGGCAGACATGGACCGCGACCATGTGTGGGGCCATGTCATCTTCGGTCCCGTCACTTCGATCCGCACCGACGACGAGGCGTTCATGCGCGCCTGCTACAGCGCCTACAACGCGTGGCTGTATGATGATTTCTGCGTCGCGGCGCCCGACCGGCTGATTGGTGTCGCCATGCTGCCGCCGCACCCCGAAGCGGCGTTCGAGGAGCTCCAGCGTCTCGCAAAGGGTGGCAAGTGCCGCCAGGCCAACCTGCAGATCGCCGTGGCCGAGCCCCGTCTGGAAGATCCGCGCTGGAACCCGCTGTGGAAGCTGCTGGAGGAGAGCGGCATTGTCCTGTCGTTCCACGTCACCGTGTTCCCCGGCGTGACCAAGGCGTTCGACAAGTACAAGGGCTCGCCCGGCGCCACCTTCCTCCATGCCAAGATGTTCATCGAACAGTTCCTCGATCCGTTCGTGGATCTGTTCGCATGGGGCATCCTTGAACGGCATCCGGGCCTGAAGCTGGTGATCGCCGAATGCGGCGCCGGATGGGTGCCGTGGGTGGTTGAGGAGCTGGACTATCGCCATCACCGCTTGTGGGAATGCGCCGACTATTGGGACGACAAGGGCGGCATTCCCTTGCAGATCAAGCCCAGCGAACTGTTCAAGCGGCAGATCTACGGCACGTTCCAGCAAAGCCCGACCACGATGGCGCTGACTGACTTCTGGGGGCCTGACAACCTGCTGTGGGCCAGCGACTATCCGCATCCGGACTCGATCTGGCCTGCCTCCGTGGACAAGATCGCCGAGCACATGAGCCACCTGCCGGTCGAGCAGGTGCGCGGCATGATCGGCGGCAATGCAGCCAAGCTCTATGGGCTGGACCTGAGCAAGGCGACGGTGAAGGCCCGGATACCTATCGGAGATGATCGCGCGGCAGCCTGATCCCGCCTTAGCAACAATCTCAGTCCGCGTGCGCCACCCGGTGCGCAGGCATCGGCAGCACCAGACCCAGCAGCGGCAGCACGATCATGGCTGCGCCGCTGGCCATGAAGGCGGTGGTAATGCCGAAGCTGTCGCCCGCATGGCCCCACAGCCATGAACCGATGGCAATGCCGCCAAAGGTGACCCCGCTGATCATCGAGGAGACGCGGCCAACCACTGCTTGTGTGGCCCACAACTGCCCCGCCACGGCAAAGCCGCTGAGCGCCTGAACCCAGCCCGCCCCGGCGAAAACCAGCAGCACGAACGTGGCGGGCAACCCCGGTTGCAGCGCCACGGCCACGCAGCCGGTGCCATAGATCAGGCCGGAGGCGCGGATGATTGCCTCTGACGAATAACGGCTGCGGAACCACGTTGCCGTGCCCGCGCCGATCACCGCGCCAACGCCCAGCGCCGCCAGCAGCAGGCCATAAACGAAGCTGCCGGCCCCCAGCACCTGGGCGGCGAACAACGGCATCACCGCCCATGCCGCTGCGCCGGCCAGAGTAAACAGGAAGCCGCGAATCATGATCGCGCGCAATTGCGGTGAGTGGAATGCAAAGCGCAGCCCTTCGGCCATCATCGGCATGATCGGGCGGCGATTGAGGTTCTGCTCGATCGGCACGCGCCAGCGCCACAGCAGCGCGATAACCAGCGCATAGGCCACGGCACTGAATACGAAAGCGCCGCTTGCCCCCGCCAGCGAGGTGATCGCCCCGCCCAGCGCCGGGCCAAAACTGCGCGCCACGTTGAAGCCCAGGATGTTCAGCGCCACCGCCGCCGCCAGTTCTGTGCGCGGAACCGAGAAGTTGACCGAGCTCGCCGCCGCCGGAATCACGCAGCCCACCCCGCACGCCAGCATGGCAGTCAGCGCAATTATCGCCACTGGCCCCGCAACATCGGCCTGCACCAGCGCCGCCAGCAGTACCGACACGCCCAGCATTCCCGCCAGGGCCACCAGCAGCATCTTGCGCTTGTCGACCATGTCGGACCACGCGCCCGCAGGAAGGCCCAGCAACATGATCGGCAGATTATAGGCCGTCTGCACCAGAGCCACCACGTCGGCCGGATAGCCGAGTTCAGTCAGGTGCCACGACGCACCGACCGATTGCACGGTATTGCCCAGGTTGGCGAGCAGGCTGGCGCTGACCACCACGGCAAAGGCACGGTGGCGCAAGGGGGCGAAGGTGGCGGTGTGCAGCATGGTGGCGCGGGTGTGCCGCCCCGCCGCATCATCCGCAAGCGGGAATGGCGCTTGCCGCTGGTATCCCATTAGGATACCTATCGGCCATGCATCGCGCCGGCCAGAAGATCCGCCAGTGGCGGGAACACCACGTTCCCCCGCTTTCCGCCGAAGAGTTCGGCCGCCTGTTCGGTGCCCCGGAAGCCTGGCCCAGCCGAACGGTTTATGGCTGGGAAGCCAAAGGCAAGATCCCGCGTCCGCCGGTGCAAAAGGCGCTGGCCGCACTGGGCATCTGCGATCCACAGGACTGGCTGGAGCCAATCGCGCCGCCGTCAGTTTCTCCGCACTCTCCCAAGGCCATGCCGGACCAGACCATGCATCCGTTTTTCGACCTGCACACGCACCACTTCATCCGCGCCGCTGCCTCCACACCGCGCGTACGCACCGCCGATGTGGCCTATAATGCCGCCGGGATCATCGCTGAGGCGCGGCGGGCACACGATGCGGGCGTCGACCTCCTCGTTTACCCCGAGATGAGCCTGTCCAGTTACATGCTCGACGACCTGGTGATGCAGGACGCGCTGCTGACCGCGGTGGAGCGCCACCTGGCCGAGATCGTCACGGCCAGCGCCAGCCTCTCGCCCGTCATGGTGATCGGCGCGCCGCTGCTGCACCACGGCCAGCTGTTCAACTGCGCGCTGGTAATCGGCGATGGCCGCCTGCTGGGCGTCGTGCCCAAGAGCTTCCTGCCCAATTACCGCGAGTTCTATGAAAAGCGCTGGTTCGCCCACGGGCGCGACATTCGCGGCGCGGCGATCAGCGTTGCAGGAAGCGAAGTGCCGTTCGGCGTGGACCTGGTGTTCGCCAGCACGGTGAACCCGCATTTCGTGCTGCACGTGGAAATCTGCGAGGACATGTGGAGCCCCATGCCGCCTTCCATCGAGGGCGCGCTGGCCGGAGCCACCGTCTGCGCCAACCTGTCGGCCAGCAACATCGTGATCGGCAAAAGCGACGAGCGGCACCTGCTGGCGCGCAGCCACTCCAGCCGCACCGGCACCGCCTATATCTACTCTGCCGCCGGGCATGGCGAGAGCACCACCGACCATGCGTGGGATGGCCAGGGCTTCATTTACGAACTGGGCGACCTGCTAGCGGAAAGCGAGCGCTTCAGCCGCGATGCAGAACTGGCGATTGCCGATATTGACTGCGCGCGCATCGCCGGGGATCGGATCCGCAACAAGACCTTCGACGATGCCATCAGCGCCTCCGGACGCCCGGCTGACCGCTTCCGTCGCATTGCGATGCCGCACCAGCCGCAGGGTGGGGACACCGGTCTTTGCCGCCCTGTCGCCCGCTTCCCCTTCGTCCCCGCCCGCGCGCACAAGCTGGATGAGGATTGCTATGAGGCGTTCAACATTCAGGTGGACGGACTGATGCGGCGGGTGGAGGCAACCAATCCGCAGGCACTCGTCATCGGCATTTCCGGCGGGCTGGACAGCACCCACGCGCTAATCGTGGCGGCCAAGTGCTGCGACCGGCTGGGCCTGCCGCGCACCACCATTCGCGGCTATACCATGCCCGGTTTTGGCACCACCGATCACACCAAGGGCAATGCCTGGAAGCTGATGGAGGCCTTTGGCATCACCGCCGGAGAGATCGACATTCGCCCGGCGGCCAACACCATGCTGCACGATATCGGCCACGCCTATGCGGGCGGCGAGCCGGTGTACGATGTGGTGTTCGAGAACGTACAGGCGGGCTTGCGCACCGATTACCTGTTCCGCCTAGCAGGCCAGCACAAGGGCTTCGTGATCGGCACCGGTGACCTTTCTGAGCTGGCACTAGGCTGGTGCACTTATGGCGTGGGCGATCACATGAGCCACTATGGCGTCAATTCCGGCGTGCCCAAGACGCTGATCCAGCACCTGATCCGCTGGGCCGTTCGCAGCGAGCAATTCACCCATGATACCGACGCCGTGCTGCAGGCGGTGCTCGATACCGAAATCAGCCCGGAACTGGTGCCCGTGGGCGCCGACGGCAAGGGCCAGAGCACAGAGGCAGCGGTGGGGCCGTATGAACTGAACGACTTCTTCCTGCACCACACCATGCGGTTTGGCCTTCCGCCATCGCACGTGGCGTTCCTGGCGTGGCACGCGTGGCGCGATGTGGCGGCGGGCGAGTGGCCGCCGTTTTTCCCCGAAGGTTCACGCAACCAGTATGACCTGACCACGATCCGCAGCTGGCTGGAGACCTTCCTCAAGCGCTTCTTCCAGTACAGCCAGTACAAGCGCAGCGCCGTTCCCAACGGCCCCAAGGTGTCCAGCGGCGGCGCGCTGTCCCCACGGGGTGACTGGCGCGCACCCAGCGACGCCGTGGCTGACCTGTGGCTGGATGAATTGCGCCGGGGCGTGCCGCAATAGCCGGTTCGATTGCGCTGGCCGCCCGCGTGCGGTATCCTGCGGCCATGCAACGTCCTGTCAGAGCCCTGATCGCAAGCGTATCGGTAGTGGCACTGGTGCTGCCGCTGGCGGTGGCCAATGCCCAGTTCGGTGGCATCCTGCGCCGGGCGCGCGGGGCTACCAATGCGGCCGCTTCGTCTGATGGCTGCGCCACCGGCAGTTCCAGCAATGCGGGCGGCCGCGCACTGGGCAATATCCTGGGCGGGCTGGCCAACGATGCAGCCTACAGCTCGGGCGTGTCCTCGTGGGTGCCATCTGCAGAATTTGCCGACCAGCTTGACGCCAGCATCGCTTGCAAGCTTGATCCGGAGGAGCAGAAGCAGGCCGCAGACGCCACGCTGGAAGCTACGCGCGGCACCGGCGCAGATGGCACCGGCAAGCCCGAAGTGGGGCAGATGTCGCAATGGACTTCCAACACGCGCGCCGACGTATCCGGCACCTCCACCGTCTCGTCGGTCGAGCGGGGCGGCGGTGACGGGCGCGATTGCATCATGGTGACCGACGTGGTCATCGTGGAAGGCGAGGAAACGCGCGCCGAAAAGCGCATGTGCCGCGCGCCGGGCGCCGCGCGCTATTCCATCGTCGCGTGATGCGCCGCATCCGTGCCTTGGCCCTGATAGCGGGCGCCGCCATGCTGGTCAGCGCGATGGGCATGGACCCCGCCAATCCCACTTGCCCGGCGGAAACCAATTGGGGGCCCAGCACCCGCATGTCGCTGACCACGCGCGAAGTCGATGGACGCCGCGTGCTGGTGGCCGAAGGCGTGATCGACGCCAGCCTGCCCGAACGCCTGCGCGCCGCAATCGAGGCGGATGAGCGGATCGGCGAGATCTGGCTGCGTTCGGCAGGCGGTGATGCCACGGCGGGCAACCAGGCGGGCCGCGTGATCCGTTCCTACCCCGGCATGTTGACCCGCATACCAGCGGGCTGGACCTGCTTTTCCGCGTGCAACTTCGTGTTCATGGGCGGTCGCCCGCGCGTGGTTGAACCGGGTGGAATATTCATGGTCCACATGTTCACCCACACCAGCGATCGCACGGTAATCAGCGAAAGCGTGCTGGATGGCGCTGCCGCCACTACCGAACTGATCGTCAGCATCGAACAATCGAGCGCGCTGCTGGCCAGCGAGGATAACGACTTCCTGATCCGCATGGGCATCAGCCGCCGCCTGCTGACCGAGGTGATGTATCGCCAGCAAGCGGTCGCCAACGTCGATGACCCCAGCACCCGCTATTGCCTGACGCAGGACGAAGTCCAGCTGTACAACGTGGCGGGCTGAGGGGGCGGGGTAATCCCCCGCCCGCCTCGCTCGCCAGATGTCCGGTCAGGGGTGCGAATGGGTGTAGATGTTGCTCGCGTTCTCCACGTAACCGGCCATTTCCTCGTACATCGCGGTCACCGCTTCTTCCGATCCCAGGCTGCGCACCAGCGCAGCGTTGAGTGCGGTGCGGGCAGCAGGCGCGTGGCTGTCGAACGTGGCCATGCCGCCGGGAACCTGCGTGATCACCACATAGTCGTAATCATCGTTCAGCGCCGCCCAATGCAGCTGCGGCGGTGGCAGGCCCGCCGCTTCGTAAGCGGGGATGAT
>JAZKFK010000279.1:0-3396 GCA_040386475.1 Pseudomonadota bacterium
GGTGCCGAAATCGCGCGCGTTGCCCAGCGCCGTATCGGTCAGCCGCGCATCCAGCGAGGTGTGGCAATCGGCACAGAAGCGCTGGCGGGTGGGCTCCATCCGCCCCTCGCCCTCGTGCTCGGTATGGCAATCGGTGCAGGCGCCGGGGCCGGGCTTGCCGAATGCCTGCGCCACGTTCCACAGCAGCGCATCGCTGCCCGATGGCGCGGGCATGCCCAGCGACATGCGCGGGGCATCGGCATGGTCACCAATGTCTTCATGGCAGGTGAGGCAGGTGGCGTCCTGCACTGGCTGGAACGGCTCGACGTGGCACGCCTCGCACTGGTCCTCCAGGCCATGATGCGCGGTGGAGAGCGCGCCGCTACTCCAGCTGGCATCCATCAACACCGTGCCCCCCTGCTCGATATTGGGCTGATCCGCGTCAGGCTCCACTTCGGGCCGGTTGAGGCTGGACCATACCGGCACCGCAAGGAAGGCGAGCAACATTACCACCAGGCCAATCCACGCCATTGCCCGCTTGCCCGGCATGGCGGCGGCGAGCGAGAAGCTGCGCAGCCGGTCCTTGCCCTCACCGTCATCGTCAGCCAGCTGGCGCACGGTGATGACCACGCGGCCGATACCGCTCGGGCTGCCTTCACTTTCCTCTCGGCTGAAGGCGAGGCGGAACGAGCCCAGCCCCAGTTCCCCGCCGCGCGCCGGATCGAAGCTGGCCTGCGTGGCCTGCCGCCCGTCCAGCGTGAAGCCGAGCGTGCCCAGCGCGGACAAGTCCACCAGGCCAGAAGGCGTGGCGCTGATGCGCACATGAGCCTGCTCCACCGCCAGGTCCGGCAGGTGGATGGTATTGGCAGCGTCGCGCCCCACGTCGAGGTGGTCGGCGGTAACCTTGCGCTCACGCACGATCTCGCGCCCGGCGGCGGTGAAATCGATGGTGCGGATCAGGAAGTCCATTTGCCGCCCCTCACCAGTAATAGAATACGCTGACGATGTGCGCCGTCAGCGCGCCCAGCAGGGCAATGGTCAGCGGCACGTGCACGAACAGCCACACTTCCAGCATGGCTTTCAGGCGCAAGTGGCGGCGGATCTGGTCAAGCTGCGCGCGGCGCCTGGTCAGCAGCGCCAGCACGCGCTGTTCATCAGGCGTATCGGCCATCAGCCCCAACCCGTCGATGGCGTCAGCCGTGCGGCAATTGCGCAAGCGGCCCGAAAGCCGCATGGCCAGGCCACCGGCGAACGGGTCCTGCTGCAGCGCGCCGATCACCAGGTCGCTCTCCTCCCGACCCAGCGGCTGGGCGGCGCTTTCCAGCTGCCGGTCCAGCGCATCCAGCGCGTCGAGCATCTGCGACTTGGTCATCTCGCGCCGGTTGTTGGACAGGCGCGCGGGCAGCAGGGCATAGACGACGATGCCATAGACGCCGGAGGCGATCACCAGCATCATCAGGGTATAGGCCAGCGTGTGCACGTTCCAGCCGAACTGGAAACCGGTGTGCAGCGTGGCGATGACGATCAGCGACAGGCCCAGATAGACATGCGCGCTGGTCCATGCCTTCAGCGACCATACGCCCGGGTTCATCCGCCGCTTGCGAATGCCCAGCAGCGCCAGCCATACGATCAGCCCGGCGCCGATGGTGCCCAGCGTATAGCCGTACCACGTGCCGCCGTTGGGGCGCGGATCGACATCGATAAAGGCGTAAGCGACGATGGCGGCGAGACACAGGACCGTCGCCACTTTCAGCCAGCGCATGCGCTTGTGCACCAGGAAGCCTTCGTGATCGCTCTCGCGAATCCGTCGGCGGGGTTCGCGAGCCGGAGTCTTGGCGGACTGACTAGCCATCAGTCGAGCCCTCCCTCGCCGGTCACCGTCAGGAACTTCTCGGGCGCCACGCGGATCGCCGCGCCGGTAGGGCAGGCGCGCACGCATGCCGGGCCGCCATCGATGCCGGAACACATGTCGCACTTCACCGCCTGCTTGGCGGTACTGAGGCCCTGCTTCTCGGCCTTCTTCTTGCGCCATGAATAGCTCGCCTCGCCCGGCCCCGGCCCGGTGCCGAACAACAGCCAGGTAAGCAGGCCCGGCTTTTCAGGTGGCTTGGCGTCCATGCGGATCACGCCGTAGGGGCAGTTGCGCTGGCAATTGCCGCAGCCGATGCAGGTATTGTCGATGAACACTTCGCCATCCGGCCCGCGCTTGATGGCGTTGGGCGGGCAATCGGCCATGCAATGCGGGTGCTCGCAGTGGCGGCAACTGGTGGGCACGTGGAGGTGGGCGAAGGTCTTGCCCGCTTCACGGTTCAGGCGACTCAGGCCCTCGTGGCTGTCGGCGCAGGCCCTCTCGCAATTGTCGCAGCCCACGCACAGTGTCTCGTCGATCAACAGCGCATCGGTCGCCTCGCCGATGCCGTTGTCGATCAGGAACTGGGCAGTCTGCGAATACATGTCAGCCGCCGAACCGAAGGTCGCTTTCCGCTCCTCGACGAAGGCGTTGATGCGGCGGCGGCCCTCCATGTCCTGCAGCGCGCGTTCGCGGACCCGGGGCCTGGCATCAAGCAGCGCGTTGAACAGCGCGCCGGGTAACTTGATCACCTCGCTCTTGATCGCGGCCTTGACCGTGGCCGTGCGCAGTGATCCGTCGATTACCGCCATTTCGCCGAAATAGCTGCCTGCGGGCAGGTAGCTGAGGAACACGGGCTTGCCGCCAATGTCCTTTTCCACCACCATCGATCCGCGGCGGATGATGTAGATGTCCTTGTCGTCGGCGCCTTCGGAGACGACCACCTCGCCAGCGGGCTTTTCCTGCACCTGTGCAGCTTCCACCAGCGGGGCAACATCTTCGCGCGTCAGGCCTGAACCGAACATCTGCAGCAATTGCCGCTCGATCGAGATGCGCTCGATCGCCTTTTTGGCCGAAGGCACCTGCGATTGCAGCTTGAGCGCGGCGAGGCGCGAGATTTCCACCACGATGGTGTCTTCTGCCGCGCGGATGGTCGCGCCGCGGCGTCGTCCCGAAATCAGGCCGACCTCACCGAATATCGAACCCGCCTCGATCGGGATAGTAATTGAGGGGTCCGCCGGATCGACCTCGACCGCGACTGAACCGCTGGCGATGCCGAACAGCGAGGATCCGGGCGCGTCGCGCTCGAAGATCACTTCGCCCGCGCGGTAGAACCTCGCCTCGGAATCGAGCATGAATTCGCGCATCTGCAGCCCGTTCATGCCGTTCAGGATCGACACATTGGTGCGCAGGAATTCCAGCCATTCATCGGTGCTGCGGTTGCCCGGCAGGTTCTTGAACTTCTCGAGGATGATCGGCTCGTCCGCGGGCTTCAGCGAGGTGTTGCCATTGATGAACTCGACGACGTCATAGCCCTGGTTCATGCAGTGCTTGATCAGCGGATAGCC
>JAZKFK010000280.1:0-8250 GCA_040386475.1 Pseudomonadota bacterium
GAATCCTTGCGGCTGGCGGGCGGCTTGGCGTGCTTCACCGTGCGGAAGTGCTGTTTCAGCAGGGCCAGCAGGTCGGCATCGGTGCCGCCAGCCAGCACCTTGGCCACAAAGGCGCCGCCCGGGGCCAGCGTTTCCACCGCGAACCACGCGCCCGCTTCCACCAGCCCCATCGTGCGCAAGTGATCGGTCTGCTTGTGGCCCACGGTGTTGGCGGCCATGTCGCTCAGCACCAGATCGGGCGCGCCGTCCAGCGCCGCGCGCAGCTTGTCGGGAGCATCGGCGGCCATGAAATCCATCTGGAAGATGGTCACCCCGTCCAGCGGCTCGGTTTCCAGCAGGTCGATGCCGACCACGGCGGCTTGGGGCGAACGCTTGCGCACAACCTGGCTCCACCCGCCTGGCGCAATGCCAAGGTCGACCACGCGGCGGGCATTCTTCACCAGGTGGAACTTGTCGTCCAACTCGGTCAGCTTGTACGCCGCGCGGCTGCGATAGCCATCGGCCTTGGCGCGCTTGACGTAAGGGTCGTTCAATTGCCGCGTCAGCCAGCTTGCCGAGCTGGGCTTGCGCTTCTTGTTCGACGTCAGCCGCCGTTCGGAATCCTTGCTGCCTGCGCGCGTCATCAGTGAACTCTCGTGTGGCGCTGGTGCGCCAATGGTTGCCGGGGTGTTTCGGTGGCCATCAGGGAACGCAGGATGCCCTCGCGGATGCCGCGGTCGGCCACGCCGAGGCGCGCAGCGGGCCAGATGTCCATGATCGCCTCAAGGATGGCGCAACCCGCGACCACCAGGCCGGATCGCTCGTTGCCGACGCAGGCGATCTGCCGCCGCTCGTCCAGCGACAGGCCTGACAAACGCTGCGAGATGGCGCGCATGTCGGTCGCGTTCACCACCAGCCCGTCCACCGCCTGCCGGTTATACTGCGGCAGGTCGAGGTGGATGCTGGCCAGCGTGGTAACGGTGCCGCTGGTCCCCAGCAGACGCAGGTCAGGCGCGCGGTGCGGATCGAGGCGAGTGGCGAAACGGGCCAAGCTGTCGGTTACCAGCTGGCGCATGGCCGCGTAGCGTTCCAACCGGGCGCTCCGCTCGGCGCGCTCGTCGCCGTGCGTTCCGGTAACTGTTTCGGACAGCGAGACCACGCCCCACGGCACGCTTTCCCAGTCGACGATACGCGGCACGCCAAGCGAGCCGTCGGGCATCGCCACAGGGCTGGAGGAATCTGAGCCGGTGGAATCCAAGCCGGTGGAATCGATCAGTACCAGTTCGGTCGACCCGCCGCCGATGTCGAAGATCAGGGCCGGACCGGGGCCGTCCTCCAGCAGCTTGTGGCAGCCCATCACGGCCAGCCTGGCCTCTTCCTCGGCGGTGATGATGTCGAGCAGGATGCCGGTTTCCTGCGCCACGCGGGCGACGAATTCAGCCCCGTTTTCGGCCTGTCGGCAAGCCTCGGTGGCGACCGAGCGGGCGAGGTGGACATTGCGCTTGCGCAGCTTGTCCGAACAGATCTTCAGCGCGCCCAGCGCCCGATCCATTGCGGCGGTGGACAGGCGGCCGGTCTGCGCCAGCCCTTCGCCAAGGCGCACCACGCGGGAAAACGCGTCGATAACCACGAAGTTCTCGTCATCCGGGCGGGCAATCAGCAGGCGGCAGTTGTTGGTGCCAAGGTCGATCGCGGCATAGGCATGGCGCGGTCCGGAGAAGCGGGGCGTGAATTCGCGTGGCGCAACCGTGGCGGGGTTGGCAGCCGCTGCGGGTGGTGCGGCAGGGGTCCGCGCAGGACCCGGAGACTTGCCGGTAAACGGGCGCTTGCGATCCGGTTTCCGTGTCGGCCGCCGACCTGGCTTCCGCTTGCGGACTCCGGCCCCATTTCTGCGACCGTCCGGCGGAGACGTATCCGCCATTGCTGTCAAAACTCGCTAATCAAAACCCGCCACATGGAGCGGAACCTGAAGCCAGATTACCCCATCGGTGCAGGATCGGCAAGGCGGGCGGCTTTGGCCCGCCCGGGGCCGCCACGGAACGGGGCGAGGAGGGCTGGCCCCAGCGGCAGATCAGCCAGGGCATAAGGGTCCGGCACGCCCACCGGCTGCGGGTCCAACCCTGCGCGATAAGTCCCGTGCAGGTGATCCCACAGCGCCACGCCGCTGGACCAGTTGCTGTCCATCAGGTCAGGCGTTTGCGCGTGGTGCAAGCCGTGCATGGCAGGGGTGGTGACCAGCCGCGACAGCAGCCGCTCCCACACCGGCGGCAAGCGGGTGTTCGAATGGTGGAACAGGACCGAGAGCAGGAAGAACCGTTGCCACAAGCCCAGCATGGAGGGATCCACCCCCGCTAGCCGCACTTGCACCAGCCGCCACGGCAGGCTTACCAGCATATCGGCAAAATGGAATCGCAGGGCCGTGCTGGCATCCATGTCGGGATCGATGTGGTGGACGCGGTGCAGGCGCCACAGCAACGGCATTTTGTGCGTGGCGACGTGCCACCAGTAAAACCCGTAATCCATCGCCAGCAAGGCCGCCGCCTTGCCCAGGGCGCCGCCGCCCAGCCAGTGCTGCACTCCGCGCCCCTGCTGCGCGTTGCGGCGAGCCACGGCGCGGGTGGCGGGATTTTCGACCGCCGCGATCATCACCTGGCACAGCGCCCCCATCGCCAGGTTGCGCGCCACCCGCGGGGCTACCGGCAAGGTCTGCGGGCGCAAGGGGCGGACCCGCTCGGCCAGCGCAATCGCGCCCACCGCGCCCAGCGTGAAAGCCATGCCTGCCGCCTTGAGGAACCCGTTTGCCATGCGCGCCACGATGGCGGTTCGCCAAAGCGTCGTCCAGCGGCTAGACAGGCGGCGATGACGCCAACGATTGCTTTGTTCGCCCGCTTTCCTTCGCCGGGCGCGGCCAAGACGCGGCTGATCCCGGCGCTGGGCGCGGATGGCGCGGCGCGGCTGCATCGACTGCTGGTGGAGCGGACCGTGGCGACTATCCGGGCGAGTGGCTTGCCCTTTGCGGTCCATGTGACCGGCGCACCGCTGGCGGACTTTGCGAATTGGCTGGGAGCAGACGTTAACCTTGTCGAGCAAGGCGAGGGCGACCTTGGCGCGCGTCTGGCGCGGGTGAGTGCCCCCGCCATCCTGCTAGGGGCCGATGTGCCGGGTCTCTGCGCCTTTCACCTCACCTCTGCCGCACAGGCTGTGACCAAAGGCAAGGTGGTGGTCGGCCCCGCGCTCGACGGCGGCTATTACCTGCTCGGTTATGACAAGCCCGCACCGTTCCTGTTCAACGATATGCCGTGGGGAACATCAAGCGTCCTTGAGGTAACCTTGAATCGTCTTTCCGTCCACGGAATATCTCCTGCGCTGCTCGAACCGCTGGACGATTGTGACCGGCCCGAAGACCTTGCCCGCTGGCCCGAGCTGATCGCCTGATGCACATTTCCATCGTCATCCCGATGTTGAACGAGGCGGTTGCCTTGCCTGCGCTCGCCCCCGTCATCGCGCGGCTCGACCCGCCGCCGCATGAAGTGCTGTGCGTCGATGGCGGCAGCGCGGATGGTTCGGTGGCGCTGGCGGAGAGCTTGGGCTGGCGCGTGATCGCCTGCCAGCGCGGACGCGGGCGGCAGGTCAACGCGGGCGTCGAGGCGGCGCGTGGCGAGGCCGTGCTGGTGCTCCACGCGGATACCTTCCCGCCCGCCGATGCGATGCAGGTGATCACCGAGACGCTGGCCGATCCGCGCACAGCCCTGGCCAGCTTCACCCCGATCATCCGCGGGCCGCAGCGGACCCGCTGGGGCACCACGGCGCACAATTGGGCGAAGACCTGGTATGCCCCGCTGCTGTTCCGCCCGGTGCTGTTCTGCAAGGGCGTGCGGCTGCTGTTTGGCGATCATGGCATGTTCTTCCGCCGCGCCGATTACCTGCGCGCTGGCGGCTGCGATCCGCAAGCCATGGTGATGGAGGAGGCGGACCTGTGCATCCGCATGGCCGCGCTGGGCCACGTACGGCTGGTGCCGCGCGCGATTATCACCAGTGACCGGCGGATTGCCCAGTGGGGCGCGCTGAAGGCCAACTGGATCTACCTGAAAGTTGGCATCCTGTGGGGGCTGGGCGCGAAGGACCGGCTTGAGCGGTTTTACCCGGACGTGCGCTGAGTTCGAGCGCTAGCAGCAGGCCGCACTGGTCGCCGTGGCCGGCTGGCTGCCGCCCTGGCCGAACGGGCTGTCCGACCCGCACCCCGGAAACACCCCGAAGTGCGTTAAAAAATCACCGATGAAATCGAAGTGCGCGGCAAACCGCGTATCGGCCAGCATGGCCCACGAATTGCCGCAGATCGGGAAAATCCGCCCCTTCTCGATAGCGTGGTGGGCATCGAGGTGGAATACGCGGTCGCTGCCCGGCACCGTGCCCTTGTAGACCACCGCCTGCCCATAATCCTCGCACTGCGGCTCCAGCGCGGCCAGCTTGAACAGGCGGTAAGTGGCCGAGACGAAGCTGATCCCGCCCAGCTTCTCCGCCACCGCCGCATCGTTGATGCCCAGCGGCCGGTCGGTAACAAGGCGCGGATCGGCAAACCCGGCTTCGCGCGCCAGCTTCTCGAAATCGCCCCAGTACAGCGCGCCGGACAAGCATTCTCCATGCAGCACCGGGTCGGCCAGCAGGTGCGCGGGCACACGGCGGTCGGCATAGACATCGGAGAAGTACAGCTCACCGCCGGGCTTCAGCAGCCGGTGCGCGGCGCGGAACACGGCCAGCTTGTCGGCCACCAGGTTGATGACGCAATTGGACACGATCACGTCGAAGCTTTCCGGCGCCAGGTCGAGCGCGTCCAGCCGCTCGATATCGCCTTCCACAAAGCGCACGTTGGCATAGCCGAAACGGTCGGAGTGCCAATCCAGGTGCTCGCGCGCCACGGCCAGCTGTTCTGGCGTGGCATCCACCCCCGTCACTGAGCCGGTCGGCCCGACCATTTGCGCCAGCAGGTAAGCGTCCTGCCCGCTGCCGCTGCCGAGATCGAGCACGTGGCACCCGGCCATGTCCTGCGGCACTACCAGCCCGCAACCGTAATAGCGCGCCTTAACCTCAGGGTGCACATTAGCCAGCGCCGCCAGCACATCGGGAGGCGGCGCCTGGGCGGTGCAGCAGGCATCGGTGATCAGGTCGGCGCTGCTGGCCAGCACCTTGCCGTAATAGTCCCGCGCGTTCTGGAGATTCATCGCCTGGTCGTGTCCTGTGATCCTGCGGCCCGGTTTACCCGATAAACCGTATCGCGCGACCCCGATTTAAGGCTACCTAGGGGCAATGGTCTATTCTCACGATGTCATCGTTATCGGCGCAGGCGCCGCCGGGCTGACTGCGGCGGGCGGCTGCGCGCTGTTCGGGCTGAAAGTGGCGCTGATCGAGCGTGGTTCGATGGGCGGCGAGTGCCTCAACAACGGCTGCGTGCCCAGCAAGGCGCTGATCGCGGCGGCGCGCCGGGCGGCGGGTTCGGGCGCGGGGTTGGGCATCGATGTGCCGCCCGCCACGGTCGACTGGGCCGGCGTCCACGCGCATATCCACGGCGCCATTGCCGCCATTGCTCCGCACGATTCGCAGGAACGGTTCGAAGGCATGGGCTGCGAAGTGCTTCGCGGCGATGCCCGGCTGGTGGATGCGCACACGGTAGAGGCTTCCGGGCGGCGGCTGACCGCTCCGCGCATCGTGCTGGCGGCGGGCAGCGAACCCGCCGTGCCGCCGATTCCGGGTCTGGCCGAAGTGCCTTATCTGACCAACGAAAACCTGTTTGAGCTGGGCGAACTGCCCGCACACCTGATCGTGATCGGTGGCGGGGTGGTGGGCATGGAGATGGGCCAGGCGTTCCGCCACCTCGGCAGCGCGGTCACCATCATCGAACCGGGTGATCTGTTGGCCCGCGACGACCGCGAGAGCGTGGCCGTGGTCGAGCAGGTGATGCGCGGCGAAGGTGTGGTGTTCTTGCAAGACAAGGCCGTGAGTGTTGCGGGCGAAGCGGGCGCGATCACCGTGACGCTGGCGGGCGGCGCAAGCGTCACCGGCACGCACCTGCTGGTCGCCACCGGGCGCAAGGCGCGGGTGGCGGGTTACGGGCTGGAAGCAATCGGCGTGGCACTGGGCCAGAACGGCATTGCCGTCGATCCCCGGCGGCGCACGTCGCAGAAACACATCTATGCCATCGGCGATTGCCGCGAGGGGCCGCGCCTGACCCATGCGGCCGGCTATGAAGGCAGCAACGTGGTGCTGGAAATCTGCACCGGCCTGCCCACCAAGGTCGATTGGCGGGCGCTGCCTTGGTGCACTTATACCTCGCCCGAGGTGGCCCAGATCGGGCTGACCGAGGCCGAAGCGCGGGCGCAGTTTGGCGATGCGGTGAGCGTGGAGCGCGAGGGCTTCGACCATATCGACCGGGCGGTGGCCGAGGGTGAGACTGTCGGCCATATGAAGCTGGTCCTGAAGGGCAAGAAGGTCATCGGCGCCAGCATCGTCGGGCACAATGCGGGTGAGCTGCTGCTGCCGCTGTGGCAGGCCATCACCGGCAAGACCGGCACTTTTGCGCTGGGCGGCGCGGTGATTGCCTATCCCACCCGCAGCGACGTAACCAAGGCACTGGCTTTCAAGGCGTGGGAGCCGACCGTGTTCGGGCGCTGGCCGAATAAGTGGGTGGCGCTGGTGGCCGGGCTGAGGCGGCGGTTCTGATGTCTACTCGCACTCTGGCTCGCAATGTGCCGCAAGGCCCTTCACCCTTTGCGCTGGCGGAGAAGCGGCTGCTGGCGTCGGCCAAGTTCGCCGACCCGCTGGTGACCGCCGATGGCAGCCGCCGCGCGGTGGTCGCATTGCAGCAGCTGGAGACGCTGTGGCTTAACACCGGGACGCTGTGCAACCTGGCCTGCGCCAGCTGCTATATCGACAGCAGCCCCACCAACGATGCGCTGGTCTATCTGACATTGGCCGAGGCCGAGGCCTTTCTCGATCAGTTGGCAGACCCCATCGAGATCGGCTTTACCGGCGGCGAACCGTTCATGAATCCGGACATCGTGGCCATGCTCGAGGCGGCGCTGGCACGTGGCCACCGGGTGCTGGTGCTGACCAACGCCATGCGTCCGATGCGGCGCCATGAGGCGGCGCTGCTGGCCTTGCGCCAGCGGTTTGGGGCGGCGCTGACGGTGCGCGTATCGATCGACCATTACACTCGCGATGTGCATGAGGCCGAGCGCGGCCCCGGCAGCTGGCAGCCAATGGTGGAGGGGCTACAATGGCTGTCCGCCAACGGCTTCAACATCGCTGTGGCAGGCCGCGCGCTGGGGCAGGAGGGTGCGTCCGCCGCACGCGCCGGATACGCCGCGCTGTTCGCGGCCCACGGCGTGGCCATCGATGCCGCCAATCCCGCGCAACTCGTCATCTTCCCGGAGATGGACGAAGAGGCCGACGTGCCCGAAATCACCGAGGCCTGCTGGGGCATCCTGCACAAGTCCCCGTCGGATGTGATGTGCGCCACCAGCCGCATGGTGGTCCACCGCAAGGGCGAGGAGACCGCCCGCGTGGTCGCCTGCACGCTGCTGCCGTATGATCCGCAGTTCGACCTTGGCGCCACTTTGGCCGAATCTGCGTGCCCGGTGGCGCTCAATCACCCGCATTGCGCGCGCTTCTGCGTGCTGGGCGGGGCGAGCTGTTCGGCATGAGGCGCTGGCTGATCCTGGCTGCACTGGTGCTCGCGTCGCCCGCCGCCGCACAATCGAGCATTGACGGCGTCTGGCGCGACGATGGCGGCTATGTCGAGATCACCGTGGCGCCCTGCAGTTCCTCGGCCGGCAACGCCCGCTGCGGCCGCATCACCCGCATCGTCCGCATGAAACCCGGCGAGACCAACCGTGACCGGCACAACGACGATGCCGCATTGCGCAGCCGCCCGATCCTGGGCGTGACGATCCTTTCCGGGCTCACCTGGCGCGATGGTGCATGGCGCGGGCGAGTGTACAATCCGGAGGACGGCGGCACCTATCGCGCCGAAGTGCGCCCCGGCGCTGGCGGCACGCTGGAGATCAAGGGTTGCCTCAGCATCATCTGCCGCACCCGCCGCTGGCCCGCCGCGCGCTGACCACGTCCTGACCTGCCGGGAACCGCTTGGCTCCTTTGGGGGTTGATTCCGCTCCACTGGCGCTCTATTGGCCCGCGCTCTGCTGCCCCGTCGTCTAAAGGTAAGACAACGGATTCTGATTCCGTTTATCGAGGTTCGAATCCTCGCGGGGCATCCAC
>JAZKFK010000281.1:0-3841 GCA_040386475.1 Pseudomonadota bacterium
GCAGCGCGCCCCAACAGGCCAGCGGCACGCCCAGCACGATCAGCGCCATGCCAGCATGCATCGAGCCGTCCATCGGCATGCCCGCAAGTCGGTTGCCCATCATTTGGTGCGCGTGGACCAGCATTGGCAGGTGCAGCACGATTCCCGCGCTGATCGCCAGACAGCCCAGCCAGAACCAGACTGCGCGTTCCCCCACTACCGAAAACCGTGGTGCTATGGTCTGTCCTGCCATGGTTGCCCCCTCTTGGCCCAAACCGGGTGTCTCTCCGTCTCGCCAACATTAGGACTAAAGGCGCGGGCGTGCCAATCCACCGGGGCAGTCGATAGTGTAGTTATGGCCAAGTATCCCGGAACCGTGCCGCCTTTGTCGGCTTCCACCCTCATTTCGAACATAAAGAGTGCTTAGCCGCAATCCCGATAGCTGCCCTTCATCGGGGCAAGGCTTGCACAACGATCACAACAAATAGCCGCCATCGCTGACCAGTGCCGTCCCCGTAATTGTCGCCGCCGCATCGCTGAGCAGAAAGCCGATCTGCCCCGCCACTTCATCCGCACTGGCATAGCGACCAAGCGGCGTCGCCATTGCGGACAGCGCAGCCATCGCTGCCGCGCGGTCGCCGCCGTGCTGGGCTACCATGTCCTGGAAGAACGGCGTCTGGTCCCAGATCGGGGTGTCCACTCCGCCGGGTGCGATGCAGTTCACGCGCACGCGGCGGGGGCTGAGTTCCTTGGCGGCCACGCGGCCCATTTGCATCAGCCCGGCCTTGGAAGCGCCATAGGCCGCCGTGCCGGGTTCGGCCTTGATGCCGCTGACCGACGCGGTGAGTACCATCGCGCCGTGATCGCGGATCAGGCGGGTGGCGCAGCGCAGGGCCAGGAACGCGCCATCGAGGTTTACGGACAGCGTGGCGCGCCACTCGGCCAGCGTCATGGCGGCAATCGGCGCGCCGCCGGCAATCCCGGCGTTGATAACGGCATAGTCGAGCGGTCCGGCCTCGGCCTCGATCCGGTCCCACAGCGCCTCGTCGGTCACATCGCCGGGATAGGGCAGGACTTCGCATGGAAGGTGGAGCGCGGCGAGGGCGGGGGCATCGCGGTCAACCAGCACCAGCGCGGAGACGCCTTGCGCTGCCAGCCAGCGGGCGCTGGCCGCGCCAATGCCAGAGGCTGCGCCGGTGACGAGGGCGCGTTTGCCGGTGAATTCGCTGGGTCTGTTCATGCGACGAAAACTAGGCGCCGGGGCCGCGACTGTCGATGGGTCTGTCCTACACGGCGTGGCTTGTGCCAGCCAGAATGGATGACCTGCCCTTCGCCTCCAGCCTGCCCGCCGCGATGCCTGATGCGTGGGTGCAAGGTGACACTTCACCCACCCAAGGTGACACTTTTGCGGCCAAGTTTACATTCTGGTCCTGGACTGTGTGCCATGTGTTCCAGGTCTGTAGGGTTTGCCCCTGTACTGGACGGCCTAGGCCGCGCTCTCGATCCCCAGGTCGGAGAGCTTGCGGTACAGCGTGGAGCGGCCGATCCCCAGGCGGCGGGCCACTTCGGTCATGCGGCCGCGATAGTGGCCAATGGCAAGGCGGATCACGTCGGCCTCGATGTCCTCCAGCGGGCGCAGGTTGCCGTCGCCGGTGTAGATCTGCACCCCGGTGCTCTCCATCATCGGCAGGCTGGCCTCGGCCATGTCGCCGATCATCTGGTTGAGGTGCGGGAAGTCCTGCGCCGTCAGCGCGTCGCCATCGCAGAACACCGCCGCGCGGAACAGCACGGCCTGCAACTGGCGCACGTTGCCCGGCCAGTCGAACGCCGCCAGCAGCTTCAGCGCGCCATCGGTAATGCCCAGCTGGCGCAGGCCCGGCTGGTCGCCGATGCGAGCCAGGAAGTGGCGGGTCAGCGCGCCCACGTCACCCGCGCGATCACGCAAGGGGGGCAGGGTGACGATCGTGCGGCTGATCGCTTCCAGCAACTCGGCGCGGAACACGCCGGCGCTGACCATGTCGGCCAGCGGCAGGTTGCTGGCAGCGATGATGCGGGTATCGACCTTGAAGCTGTGGCGCGCACCGATGGGGCGGACAGAGCCATTGCGCAGCGCTTCGGCCAGCCGGTCCTGCAAATCGGGCGAAAGGCGGTCGATCTCGTCCAGCACCAGCGTGCCGCCGTCGCAATGCTGCAAGGCGCCCACCTGGCGGTCGAAGGCGCCGGCAAATGCGCCCTTCTCGTGCCCGAACAGCACCGATTCCAGGCTGGAGGCGGGCACGCCGCCGATGTTGACCATGCGGAAGGCGGCCTTGGTGCGCGGGGATGCCGCCACCATGGCGCGGATCAGCATCTCCTTGCCGGTACCGCTTTCGCCCTCGATCAGCAGGTGGCCATGGCCGCGCGCCGCCTTGGCCGCCTTGGCCAGCGCATCGCGGAACTTGGGCGCAGTGCCGACCATGGCATCGAAATCGAGCCTGGCGGGCATCTTCTCCGTCAAAGGAGTCAACTCGTCACGCGGGTTCTCCCGCGTCGTGGTGTTGCGCAGCGCCTGCATCAGCCGTTCCGGCGCGACCGGCTTGACGAGGTAATCGGTGGCACCTGCGCGCATCGCTTCCACTGCCAGCAGCGGCGATGTGCTGGCGGTCAGCATCAGGATTGGCAGGCCGGGGCGGCGTTCGCGCAGTTCGGCGATCAGGTCGCAGGCTTCATCGCCTGGCACCCACTGGTCAAGGATGATGGCGGACAGCTGCATGCCCTGCCGCGTGCCCAGCGTGGCGATGGCCTTCTCGGCCTCGTCCACCACCAGCACACGCCAGCCTTCGCGCGCGGCAAGCGCGGTTATCAACCGGCTCTGTGCCGGCTCGTCGTCGATCAGCATCAACATTCGCTGTTCGGCTTCGGCCATCGATCCCCACATGCCAAAAAATGCCGGTATTCCGGCGTGAAGGAGGTTCTGTAGCAAAGGTGGGTAAAGAGGCGATTAAGGCAAGGCCTGCGCGTTTGGGGTGCGTTTGGGGCAGTGCGGGGTTGAGTGGCGGCGCGCACGGCGATAGACGGAGTATCAGACCTTCACATAACGCACAGCAAAGGACTGCCAATCATGGCCAATTCGCAAGACATCAAGCCCAACGAGAAGACCTACGACTCGTTCATCGGCATGCTCAAGTGGACGCTGCCGCTGCTGGCGGTGATCACGCTGTTTGTCGTGCTGATCATCCAGTAAGCCAGGGCAGGTGGGGGCATTGCGCATCGCGGTCCTGCGCGAACGGGCCGCCGGGGAAACGCGCGTCGCTGCGACGCCGGAAACGGTGAAGAAGTTCATCGCCCTTGGCGCCACGTTCGCGGTGGAAGAGGGCGCTGGCCTGTCCGCCTCCATTGCCGACGAAGACTTTCGCGCTGCCGGGGCCGAGGTGCTGACGGCCCCGCAGGTCGTGGCTGGTGCGGATATCGTACTGGCGATCCAGGCGCCCGATGTGGCCGCGTTGGCCGGTGCCAACCACGGCGCATGGGTGGCCGCCACCTTCGATCCGTTTCGCGATAAGGCCAGAGTCGAGGCTTATGCCACGGCTGGCCTTGAAGCGCTGGCGATGGAGTTCATGCCGCGCATCACCCGCGCGCAGAGCATGGACGTGCTCTCCAGCCAGTCGAATCTGGCGGGCTACAAGGCGGTGCTGGCTGCGGCCAACGTCTATGGAAGGGCTTTCCCGATGATGATGACCGCGGCGGGCACGGTAAGCGCCGCCAAGGTGTTCATTATGGGTGTGGGCGTGGCGGGCCTGCAAGCCATCGCCACCGCGCGGCGGCTAGGGGCGCAGGTCAGTGCCACAGACGTGCGCAGCGCCACGAAAGAACAGATCATGTC
>JAZKFK010000282.1:0-3108 GCA_040386475.1 Pseudomonadota bacterium
CTCAACCGCCGCGGCTATGCCCCGCTGACGCTGTGCCGCCACTGCGGCTATCGCTTCAAATGCCCCAATTGCAGCGCCTGGCTGGTGGAGCACCGCTTGTCGCGCCGCCTGGCGTGCCACCACTGCGGGCTGGAGACCACGCCGCCCAGCGCGTGCCCGGAATGTCACGAGGATGATTGCCTGGTCGCCTGCGGTCCAGGGGTGGAGCGAATCGCCGACGAAGTGGCGGCAATCATGCCCACGGCCCGCGTGGCGCTGGTCACCTCAGACACGATCAACACGCCCGACAAGGCCGCGCAGTTCATCGCCGAAGCGGAGAGCGGCGCGATTGACGTGATCGTCGGCACCCAGCTGGTCACCAAGGGCTTCCACTTCCCCGAACTGACGCTGGTGGGCGTGGTCGATGCCGACCTTGGTCTGGAAGGCGGCGACTTGCGCGCGGCCGAGCGGACTTATCAGCAAGTGGCGCAAGTTGCTGGCCGTGCCGGTCGCGGAGCCAAGCCGGGCGAAGTGCTGATCCAGACGCGCCACCCGGAGGAGCCGGTGATCGCCGCGCTGGCCGCGGGCGATCGCGATGCCTTCTACGCCGCCGAGACCGAGGCCCGCCGCGACGCCGGCGCCCCGCCGTTCGGTCGCTGGGCGGCGATCATCGTGTCCAGCGAGGACGACGCCGAAGCGCGCGAGGCGGCCAACCGCATCGGTGCCACCCGTCCGATGCTGCCCGATGTGCAAGTGCTTGGTCCAGCCGCCGCCCCGCTCAGCCTGTTGCGCGGCCGCTATCGCTATCGCCTGCTGCTGAACGCCCGCCGCAGCGCCAAGCTGCAGGACGTGATCCGCGACTGGCTGGCCCCCCTCACCTTCCCGCAAGGCGTGCGCGTGGGCGTGGACATTGATCCGTATAGCTTCGTCTGACCCCCCGGCGCAGAGACGAGCGATGTCCGCCCCTATTCTCGTGCCGATCCTGGGCGACCAGTTGACCCACTCGCTCCCCAGCCTGCGGGAGTGCGACCCGGCGCAGACGGTGGTGCTGATGATGGAGGTAGCGGAGGAAGCCACCTATGTCCGCCACCACCAGCAGAAGCTGGCGCTGTTCTTCAGCGCCATGCGCCACTTTGCCGCCGAGCTGGCAGAGGCCGGCTGGCAGGTCGATTACGTCCGGCTGGATGATCCCGCCAACGCCGGCAGCTTCACCGGAGAAGTCGCCCGTGCGGTGGAGCGGCATCGTCCGGCAGAAATCCGCGTGGTGGAGCCGGGCGAATGGCGGGTGTTGGCGGCGATGGAGGAATGGGCCGACAAGTTCCCCTGCCCCGTCACCATCCTGCCCGATGACCGCTTCATCGCCTCGCTGGCCGATTTCCGCGACTGGGCCGACGGGCGCAAGAGCTTGCGGATGGAGTATTTCTATCGCGAGATGCGCCGCAAGACCGGGCTGCTGATGGCCGGGGCCGAACCGGTGGGCGGCCAGTGGAACTTTGACCACGATAACCGCGCCTCACCGGTAAAGGGCCTGAAAGCTCCCCCGCGCCCGCTGTTCGCGCCCGATGAAACCACGCAGGACGTGATCGACCTGGTCAAGGAGCGGTTCGGTGACCACTTCGGCCACCTCGATACCCTCTGGTGGCCCGTCACCCGCGCCGATGCACAAGCCGCCGCCGATGCCTTCCTGCAGCAGCGCCTGCCCGATTTCGGCCAGTACCAGGATGCGATGGTCTGGGGTGAGGACGACCTGTTCCATTCCATGCTGTCCACCAGCATCAACCTGGGCCTGCTCGATCCCCTGGACCTGTGCCGCCGGGCCGAGGCGGAATATGCCGCCGGGCGCGCACCGCTTAATTCGGTGGAAGGATTCATCCGCCAGCTGATCGGCTGGCGCGAGTATGTGCGCGGGTTCTACTGGACGCAGATGCCTGCGCTGGCCGATGCCAACCGCCTCAACGCCGCCCGGCCCCTGCCCGACTTCTGGTGGACCGGCGAAACGGATATGCGCTGCATGGCCGATTGCGTGCGCTCCACCCGCGATAACGCCCACGCCCACCACATCCAGCGGCTGATGGTGCTGGGCAATTTCGCGCTGCTGGCGGGCCTCGATCCCAAGGATGTGCAGGACTGGTTCCTGGCCGTTTATGCCGATGCGCTGGAATGGGTGGAATTGCCCAACGTTGCGGCCATGGCGCTGTATGCCGATGGCGGTACACTGGCATCCAAGCCCTATGCGGCCAGCGGCGCCTACATCAACCGCATGTCCGATTATTGCGGCAAATGCCGGTACAAGGTGGCGCAAAAGACCGGCCCTGATGCCTGCCCGTTCAATGCACTGTATTGGCATTTCATGCACCGCAACCGCGCGCTGCTGGCAAGCAACCCCCGCATCGGCCAGATCTTCGCCACGTGGTACCGGATGGCCGAAGACAAGCGCGGCGAATATCTGGCCAGTGCGGAAGCGTTCCTGGCCACCCTAAGCCCGGCCGCAGCCGGTTGGGCGCGTAGTGCGGATTGATTTCAGATGAAAATACAGGTTCAGAGGATGGCGCGGCCAAATTCTCGGACGGCCATTCGATTCGCACCACGCAAAGGGACTCTACTGATGCGACTGCTTGCCGCCGCCTTGGCCGTCTTGACCGGACTGTTGACCCTTGCGGCCCCTGCCCAGGCGCAGGAATGGATCGAGGCGGAAACCGCCCACTTCATCATCAAGTCCCGCGATGGCGAGGCGGAAACGCGCGAATTTGCCGAGCAGGTCGAACGGTTCGATCGTGGCTTGCGCTATCTCAACGCCTTGCCGGAAAACCATGTGGAGGTCAGCCGCGCCAACAAGCCGGTGATCTATCGCTTCGGTGATTTCAACAATATGGCGCGCATGGCCGGGGCGCCGGGATCGGGCATTGCCGGGTTCTTCATCAGCCGCGCAGGCCGTTCGGTCTCGTTTGTGCCCACGCGCGGGTTCACCACCAACAATTCGCGTGAACGGCGCGGGCCGATCCGCACCAACGTCAACGAAGTGCTGTTCCACGAATACACGCACTATTTCATGATGCAGAACTTCCCCGCCGCGTACCCGCGCTGGTATTCGGAAGGCTATGCGGAAATGCTTTCCACCATGCGCTTCCT
>JAZKFK010000283.1:0-1782 GCA_040386475.1 Pseudomonadota bacterium
GGATGTTCACCCAGAAGATCCTGGCCGGAGAGCCGATCCCGGTGTTCAACCACGGTGAGATGTGGCGCGATTTCACTTACATCGATGATATCGTGGCGGGTGTGGTGGCTGCTCTGGATAGCCCGCCGGCGGACGATGGAAGCGTGAAGGCCGGCGGCAGCGTGAAGCCACACGCTCTTTACAACATCGGCAATCACCGCTGCGAGCGGCTGCTGGACGTGATCGCGGTGCTGGAACAGGCCTGCGGTCGGACGGCGGAGCGGATCCTGCTGCCGATGCAGCCAGGCGACGTTCCGCGTACCTTTGCCGATATCGACGCGATCCGGCGCGATCTGGGTTACGAGCCGACCACTTCGGTGGACGTGGGGATACCGAACTTCGTAGACTGGTATCGCGGATTTTACGGGATCTGATTAGGCCGTTTCGCCAGCACGTAGGGTCCGATTTCGCTCCAGTCGCGCGCGCCCAGCATGGCCATCGTCCGCACTGTCTCCTGCCGCAACAGGTCCAGCGCGCGCGCCACGCCGGGTTCGCCTGCCGCTGACAGCCCGTACAACACTGCGCGCCCCACCATCACCACATCGGCGCCAAGCGCGCGGGCTTTCACGATATCGCTGCCGCGCCGCACGCCGCTATCGAAGAACACGGTCAGCTTGCCGCCCACCGCTTCGACAATAGCGGGCAGGGCGTCAATCGCGGAAATCGCATGGTCCAATGCCCGCGCGCCGTGGTTGGATACCACGATTCCGTCTGCCCCCAGTTCCAGCGCCAACCGCGCATCTTCCGGATGTAGAATGCCTTTCAGCACCAGTTTGCCGGGCCACAATTTGCGCAAGGCGCGGATGCCGTCGGGATCGAGATCGTCCTGCTTGAAATGCGCGCCCGGCTTGGCCCCGCGCGCTATCGAGTGCTTCAGACTGGCGGGCAGGTTGGATTGCGTGGGCATCCCGCCATCCAGCATATAGCGCCCCAGCACGCCCAGCAGCCAGCGCGGGTGCGCCAGCATATCGGGCACATTGCGGCGGTTGGCCTTGATCGGCATGCCATAGCCATTGCGGTAAAGGTATTCGCGGTTGGGCATCACTGGCAGGTCCAGCGTGACGAACAGCGTATCGCAGCCCATGTCGTGCGCGCGGCGGACCACTTCGTACGACAATTCACGGTTACGCCAGCAATACAGCTGGAACCACTGGCGGCCCCCGGCGGCCAGGATGTCCTCCATATCCATCGTACCCGCGCTGGAAATAGTGAACGGCAGTCCAGCGGCGGCGGCGGCGCGGGCCAGGTGCAGTTCGCCCTTGTGCCACATCAGTCCGGCGGCGCCGGTGGGGGATACGGCCAGCGGCAAGGCGGCAGGCTTGCCGAAGATCTGCACGCCGGGGTCGATCGTCTCGACCTTGCGCATCACGCGGGGGAGGAAGGTCAGCCGATCCAGCCCCGCGCGGTTGCGAGCCATGCCGGTCTCGTCTTCCACCCCGCGTTCAAGGTACTCCCACACCCCGCGTGGCAAGCGGGCCTGCGCCTTGGCGCGCAGGTCTGCCAAGTTCCAGCAATCGAGATGCGGCGCGGCCAAGTGGCTCAGCCCCGGCCGAGGAACGGCAGTTTGTTCTGCACCATCAGCGCCTCATAGAAATTGAGGTAATCGGGCATGTCGCACATGTGGATGATGATGCCGGCGGCCTCTTCCGGCGTGGCAGCGAAATTGTCGGGCAGCTTGACCGATCCGGGCATGATCTCGGTGGCGACGATGCCGGGGTGGAAGATCGACACGGCGATGTTGTC
>JAZKFK010000284.1:0-3332 GCA_040386475.1 Pseudomonadota bacterium
CATGGCTGGAATCTGGACTCGCCGCAGGGCGGCATTCGTCACGTCGTGCGCAATCCTGGCATTGGCGGCACCCGTTGCCGCGCAGGATGCCGCCCAGGATAGCGAAAACGCGGAAGAGCAGGATGAAAGGCCGGGCGGCACGATCATCGTCACCGCCGAGCGCCGCGCCACCGACTTGCAGGACACGCCGCTGTCGATCATCGCGCTGAATCAGGAAATGGTCGAAGCCAAGGGCATCGAGGATCTGCAGGACCTGGCCCGCTACACTCCCAACCTCAGCATCACCCCGGCGCGCGGCGCGGGCAACAACACCGCCAACTTCGTGATTCGCGGCATTGGCGGCGGCGGTGGCGCCACCGGCGAACGGGGTGTGGGCCTGTATATCGACGGCGTGTTCATGCCGCGCACCAGCGGGGCGATCCTGCGGGTGCTGGATATTGACCGCATCGAAGTGCTGCGCGGCCCGCAAGGCACGCTGTTCGGGCGCAATTCCACCGGCGGCGCGATCCGCATCTTCAGCCAGCAGCCGACCGACGAGTTCGAAGGCTATGGCAAGCTGACCTTGGGCAACATCGGCCGCACCGACATGATCGGCATGCTCAACGTGCCGGTGACCGATACGCTTTCGGTCCGCGTGCAGGGGGCTTATCTCAGCCAGGGTGGCTATGTCACCCGCGGCACCGAGCGGCTGGGCTCCACCAGCGATTCGATCGGCCGGTTTCAGGCCCGGTGGGAGCCTTCCAGCAACGTGCGCGCCACGCTGGGCCTCTCGTACACCGCCTCACGCGCCAACGGCACGCCGTTCGTGATGAGTGAATTCGACATGCGGCCAGGCATCGAAGGTTTCATCCAGGGCAATTATGCCGACTGGATCAACGATGCCTTCAAGAAGGCCGGCCAGGCGCCGCTGGCCGCCTATAACGATCCGCGCATCGTCACCGGGGATCCGTTCAAGGCCACCGATCTGTGCCTGATGGACGATTTCGACCCCGACTACGGGCGGGCCTGCGACCAGTTCAGCAACGATGACTATTTCCAGGCTGACCTGAACCTGGCGATCGACTTGTCCGACACGCTGACCGTGTCCTCGGTCACCGGCTATTCGGACCTCAAGCACACCGGGCTGACCGATTTCCAGGTGCTGGGGACCGAAAACCGCACCGACAACGTGCAATCCGAAGTGTTCTACCAGGAACTGCAGCTAAACGCCGAACTGTTCAGCGGTGCGGTGGACCTGGTGGTGGGCGGCAATTATTTCCATGAGGAGTCGCTTTCCCCCAACTTCAACCTCACTCGCCGCGGCACCAGCGTCTACCCCGCGGCGGCCAACGGCAATGGCGATGCGGGCCTGTTCCGCACTGCCGTAAGCACGATCGGACAAACAGCCACTTCGTACGGCGCGTTTGCCAGCGGTACCTTGCACGTGACTGACCGCATCAACCTGACCGGCGGCGTGCGCCGGGCGTGGGATGAGAAGAACTATAACCAGGAACGTTTTCCCGGCGGTAGTCCCGGCACCCCCGACTTCACCCCCGCGCCCGGCACCACCAGCACTTATGTGGAAAGCTCGGCCGATTTCTCGGCATGGGACTGGCGCGGCACGGTGGACTGGCAGTTCACCGATGACATCATGGTCTATGCCACCGCGTCGAAGGCCTACAAGGCTGGTGCCTTCAGCTACACGGTGGTGTCCTTTACGAATGCCAACAATGCCACCGGCCCGAACCAGAGCCTGGGGATCATCCCGGTGCCTAACGAAAAGGTCATCAACTACGAGGCCGGCCTGCGCATGGAACTGCTGGACGGCATGGTGCGGTTGAACCCCACCGTGTTCCGGATGGATTTCACCAATCGCCAGGCAGGCGCGCAGGTGGTTTGCGGGCAGGGGGCGCTTGCCTCGATCGCGCCGGGCAGCGCCCAGTGCCCGGTCGGTTTCCTGATCCAGGTGGTCAATCAGGGTGACGTGCGTCTGGAAGGCGTGGAAATTGACGGGCTGATCGCGCTGTCGAACGATTTCTACATCGACGGCAGCTTTGCCATGTTCAAGCCCACGCTGATCAATCCGCCGCCGGGCAACACCAACCTGTTCCCCGATGCACCATCGCCCAGCTTCAACATCAGCGCCACGTGGAACACCCAGATAGCCGCTGGCGACCTGTCGTTCAACGCTGGCTATGCCTGGCTGGGCAAGATGGAAACGCACCCCAGTTCGGGCACCGATTCGTCGTATACCCTGCCTTCGTACGGGCTGGTGAATGCGCGGGTGCAACTGGCGATGGAAGACTATCCGGTGACCTTCACACTGGCGGCCAACAACCTGCTCGACAAGACCTATGCGGTCTACGCGCAGCGGTTTGGCGGCGGGTTCTGGGATGCGGGCTCAGGCGCAGGCCCGGCTGCTCCGCCGCGCAGCGCGCTGTCCGAATTCCGCGGCCGTCCGCGCGAAGTCAGTATGACGATGCGCTACGATTTCTGATAACCTGGATATGAATCGGCGCGCCCACAAGGCAACTTGGGTGGCGCGCCGGTTCAGCTTGGCTTCACCTTATTTGACATAGTCAAAAAGGCATGGGATAGGATGACGATGGTCAATCGTAAGTGGTCTGGATCGAAAGCGCGGAGTTTGGTGTTGTTGGCGGGGCTCTCGCTGGCGGCGCTGGGCAGCACTGCCACGCTGGCGCAGGAAACCCCGCAGCAGCCGGACGTGGTGCGGACTTACACTCCGCTCAGTGCCGAGCGGTTGAACGAGATGGTCCCCAAGCATCCCGGCTATCTGGGCGCACTGGCCCCGGCCAACCTCAATGCCGCCCGACCAGAGGCACCGTTCAATGTTACCGGCACCTGGTTCATCGATTTGCGCGAAGGGTTCGCTCACTTTCTGTTCGGCCCGCCCTATCCCAAGTTCGATCCCGAAGGGATCGAGGCCCTGATCGAGGCGCCGCAGGCCGCCGCGCGCAACGAGACTTATCGCGATTCGATCGGCCAGTGCTACCCGCCCGGCATGCCGATGCTGATGACGCGGGTGTGGCCGCATGCCTTCATCCAGCTGCCCACGGCGATCTATGTGATCAGCGGCTTTAACAACTCGGTCCGCACGATCTTCCTCGACGGGCGCGAGCATTCCGACAGCAACCTGGTGGTGCCCAGCTACAATGGCGAGAGCGTGGGCCATTTCGAAGGCGATACGCTGGTCGTTCGCACCAGGTATTTCGAGGCCGACAACCACTGGATCGATTACGGCATTCCCATCAGCTTCGACACCGAGATCGTAGAGCGGATCCGCCTGCTGGAAAACGGCACGGTGATGGAAGTGGAATACATCATGACCGATC
>JAZKFK010000285.1:0-9248 GCA_040386475.1 Pseudomonadota bacterium
TGGTGTTTGGCGCCATGGTCTTTGCGGCCATGATCGATGGCGGCTCGCGCCTGCTTGGCCGGGTGCTGCCGATCGGGCGCGGCTGGCGCATTGCCATCGTCCTGCTCGCCTCTGTGCTGTTCTTCGTGTGGCTGACGATGTTTGCCGGCAGCCAGATCAGCCGCGAGGCGGCAGAATTGCCCATGCTGATCGAGATGCAAATTCAACGCGCGATGGAACGTGCCGCCGCGCAGGGCTTTGCGGTGGAAGTCTCCGACCTCCAGGGCTTTATTGGCCAGGCAGTCAGCGGCATGGGCACGGTCACCCGCGCGGTGGGCGGCATCCTGGGCGCGCTGACCACGCTGGTGCTGGTGCTGATCATGGGCCTGTACGTGGCGATGGAGCCGCGCCTTTACGAACGCGGCGTCGCCTGGATGCTGCCGCAGAAAAGCCGCGCCGATTTCCATACGTTGATGAGCGACATGGCCTTCACCATGCGCCGCCTGATGTTTGGCCGCCTGGTAGGCATGGTGTTCGAAGGCATCCTGACTTACGCGATGCTCGCGCTCTACGGCGTACCGATGGCCGCGCTGCTGTCGATCCTGACCGGGCTACTGGCTTTCATCCCCAACGTCGGCGCCTTCGTTTCGGGCATCCTGATGGTGCTGGTCGGCTTTTCCGGTGGCTATGAAATGGGGCTGTTCACCATCCTGGTCTACTTCGTGGTGCAGACCTTCGATGGCTATGTCATTATTCCGCTGATCGCCAAGAAGACGGTGGACCTGGCCCCCGCTCTGGTGCTGGCCTTCCAGCTTATCATGGGCATCCTGTTCGGCATTATCGGCCTGTTCCTGGCCGATCCGCTGCTGGCGATGATCAAGGTGGCGCTGGAACATCGCGCAGCGCAAGCGGCTGGCCTTGTGCGCCCGAACGCGAAGGCCGCTGCGGATGCGTAAATTCCTTTACCTGATCGTGTTCGGAGTGGTGGCCGTGCTGGGCGTGCTGTTTGCGCTGCGCCTTTATGGCGAGGACCTGACCCGGCTGGCCCTGGTGCCAACGGTCGATTTTCGCGAGCAGCAGGCCCTGGCCGATAACGCCTACGCCGATCCCGGCATGTGGTTCTCGAAGCCGGGCATGGGCGCGCCCGCCGATCCGGCCCTGTGGCAGCCGTCTTACCGCGAAGGCAGCCCGCCTCCTCCGCCGCAGACCCTGGCCCCGCCGCGCGCCTTCGCGGTGTTCTTCGTCCACCCGACCAGCTTCTACAGCAGCGATGCGTGGAATGCCCCGCTGGACGACCAGTCCTCGCAGGATTTTGCCCGCGTGTTCGTGCGCGGCATGGGCAGTGCGTTCAACCGTGCCAGCGAGATCTGGGCACCGCGCTATCGCCAGGCCACTTTCGGCGCCTTCATCAGCGATGCTCCCGCTGCGCAGGCCGCGCAGGACGCCGCCTATGCCGATGTGGCGCAGGCCTTCGCCTACTTCGTGGCCACGGTGGATCCCGAGACGCCGATTGTCCTTGCCGGACACAGTCAGGGCGCAGCGCATGTGTTGCGGCTGCTGCGCGAGGAAGTTGCCGGCACCCCGCTGATGGCGCGAATCGCGGCGGTCTATCCGGTCGGCTGGCCGATCTCGGTGGAGCATGACTTGCCCGGCCTGCCGTTGCCCGCATGTGCAGCCCCCACCCAGCCCGCTTGCCTGATGACCTGGGCCAGCTTCTCGACTGAGCCCGACCCGGCGATGATGATGGAGCAATACCGCAGCGTACCCGGCCTCGACGGGCAGCCGCGCGGCGATAGTCCGATCGTGTGCGTCAATCCGCTGACCGGATCGGTCAACGGCAGCGCGGGGGTGGAGGCAAACCTCGGCACGCTGGTGCCCAGCGCAGACCTGTCCACCGGCGACCTGGTGCCGCAAGCGGTGCCCGCGACCTGCAATGCCCAGGGCCTGCTGATCATCGGCGACCCGCCGGAAATGGGCGCGCACGTGCTGCCGGGCAACAATTACCACATTTATGACATCCCGCTGTTCTGGGCCAATCTGCGCGAAGACGTGGTCCGCCGCGTCAACACCTGGCAACCGGCTGCCCAGTGACTGACAGCAACCACGCAACTGGCGGCCTGATTACCGAGGACGCGCGCGAATATGCCGCCGCCCTGCCCGATGGCGGGGCGCTGATCGGGCTGGACCTTGGCACCAAGACCATCGGTATCGCCACATGCGATCCCGCCTGGAGCTTCGCCACGCCCGGCAAGACCCTTCCGCGGAGCAAGTTCACCCATGACAAGGCGTTGATCGAACAACTGGCGGCCGAACGGCGCGTGAAAGGTCTGGTGATTGGCCTACCGCTCAACATGGATGGCAGTTCCGGTCCGCGCGCCCAGGCCAGCCGCGCCTTTGCCCGCAATCTCGCTGTCCTCGGCCTGCCTGTGCTGCTGTGGGACGAGCGCTGGTCAACCGCCAGCGCCGAACGCGACATGATCGCGCAGGACATGAGCCGCGCCAAGCGCGCCGAAAAGATCGACAGCCACGCCGCCGCAGTAATCCTGCAAGGCGCGATCGACCGGCTGGCTGGGGGAATGTTCTAGGCTGCCTGGGCCGCGCGGCGCCGCGTGGCCTCCCCTGCGATCAGGCGGCTGCCGTTACTTTCGGCCTGCCGCCACAGCGCATCGCGGCCGGCCACGTCCAGCACACCCGCCTGTGCCTCCAGCGCCACCAGCCGCATCCGCTCGCTCACATGGGTGCGGGCGAAGCTGTCCGCCAGGTCTCGCGCCTCGGCATGGCCCAGCCCCACCGCCACGCGCAGGAAGATCTCGCTTCCCCCGGCGCTGATCACGCCCGAAATGGTATCACTGGCCACGTCGAACTTGTACTGGTCCAGCCACCCCTGCGCCCCGCCCGCGTGCATGATGTTGACCGAAACCGACAAGCTCTCAGTCGGTAATTGCGAATGGACATCGCGGTGCGCGCGGTAGTGCATCAATTTGCCGGGATCGAGCGTGGAGCGCTCGATGAAGCACAGGTTGGCCTTTTCGCCAACGATCCCCTCCACACTCTCGTAATCGAACTCGTAATAGTCCGAGGCATAGCCGGGTCCGAAATAGCCCACGGTCAGGAAGTCGAAGTTGTGATCGTGCGGCAATTCGTAACTGAACGACGATTGGCCCGAGGCACGGAAACTGTGCTCATCACGGCTGGGCCAGAAGTTGGCGCGCATGAAATATTCGCCGCCCAGCGGTGACAGCATGACCACTTGCGCACCGTAAGCGCTCGCTTCCTCATGGCTGCCGCTGGCATCCTTCAGTTCGGCAACCATCGCATCGGCCAGGAAATCACGATTGTTGCCCAGCCGCCGCAGCCATCCGGCCGCGTGGAGCAGGCTCTCATCCGCTCGGGGATCGAACCCGGCAGTGTCGAGCGCGGCTATGCAATCGCCCAGCGTGCAGGCGGAGTCGTCAACATGATCGATTACGCGCGGCATTGTTCAGCCTCCAGTTGGGCGAATTGCGGGTGGGCCTCGAGCAATTGCGCACGCAAGGCACCGGCAGGATGCGCCAGGGCATCATCGCTGTTGCGGGCGATCCTGCCGAGCACAACGAAGCCTTCGGCGGCATCCAGCGCCAGGCATTCGCGCAAGGCCTGCCAGCGCAGCGATTGTTCGCTCTCCGTTAGCGCCATGGTGGCAAGGACCGGTGCTGCTTCCACGCGGCCCATGCGCCCCAGCAGCGCGGCCATCATCTCGCGGCGGCTGCTGGCCAGCGTCCCGGCAGACTGGTGCAGCAGGCGGCCGGTCTGGCGGCAATATTCGCGGCCCGGCGCCGGCGTGGCAGCGCATTGCAGCAGCCGCAGGGTAACCAGCCGGGTCTCGACCTGCTCCGGCATCAGCGTTTCACGGCTGCAATCGAAGCCCAGCCGCACGCCCGGTGCCAGCACGATCGGCTCTTCGGAAAAGCCCACCTGCTCATGCGCACCATGGATGCGCAGGATGCGCGCTGTGGCTTGTCCCGCCAATACGGCATCATAGCGCACCATATCGGTAAAGGTCGCGCATGGCGTAGACAGCGCACCCGGCTCGCGCGCCTGCAGGACGAGTTGTGCCCGGCCCGATTTGCCCAGCAGCATGGTGGAAGCGCGACCGTCAAACCCGTTACGGAACGGCGGATGGCCGAGTGGATGGGCGGCGATTGCGCAGGCGAAATGGCGGGTGAGCGATGCCATCAGCTCAGCCGCGCAATCGCCCTGGCTGAAGACCTGTTCCAGTGCCGGACACCGTTCCAGCGGAGCGCCTTGGCCGCACCGCTGGAAATCGGCCAGCACCGCCGCCACGCCCGGCTCTGCCCGCCAGCCATCAATGGCCGCCTGCATCGCCGTCTGGGCGTGACGCTGCGGAGCCCTGTCGCTCCGCAGCGTCACGATATCGGGGTGAACGCGCAAGGTCCTGCCCCGCCGCTCAGATGATCCCGCCGCCCGGAGGCGCCGTTTCGTAAACGATGGTCATCAGCACCACGATGCTATCGTCGTGGCCGGGGTTGGGGGTGCGCATCGAACCGAACATGCCGGTCAACGTGTTGAGGTCGGGCAAGCTCGACAGATCGATCTTGGGCAGTTTCATCCCTGGAGACTCCTGTTGTTGGCGGACGCGAGGATCGGTCCGGCCCCGCAGGAGTGCAGGGGTATAGCAGACGAATGAAGTTAAAAGACTGTAATGTATTTTAGATCAAATGTTTGCTGCGCGTAGAGCCACAACAAGACCGGTCAATCCGGCGTCGTCGCTGGAGAGCGGCAAGCGCCGTGCATCGGCGCGGGCACGGTCGAGAATGGCTGCTGGAACCTGCGGATCGTGCAATACCACGTCGGCGCTGCCCAGCAGGCGGGCCGCGCGCAAGGTCAGGTCTTCCGGGTCGTTGCTGATCAGCACGATCTCTGCACGCCCGGCTGTGGCGCCAGGCGCTGGATCGTCCAGCCAGCCATCCACCCGCCTGTGCGCGCCCTCGACCAGCGGATCGAGCCTGCCGCCTGCACCCAGCGCCGCGTCGAGCGCCTGCCGCCGTTCAGCCCCACCGGGCCACACTTGCCGCAACCGTCCGCGAGCCTGCTCCAGCTTGCTCGCCAGTTGCCCAAGGTCAGCGGGCAACAGTGTTTCCAGCCGCAGACGCAATTGTTTGGCAAGGCCCGCAGAAGCCCCCGATGTCCCGATTGCCAGCAACACAGGATCACGTTCAAGGATGCTGGGAGTGGTGAAATCGCACAGCTCGGGCCGGTCGACCACGTTGACCAGCAGCCCGGCGCAGCGCGCGCGGATCGCGTCGCTTTCGCACATGGCGGCATCGTCGTGGGCGATGAAGGCCAGCCGCGCACCGCGGTCGATGCCATCCTGCAGGTCGCCGATCACCTCGCCGCCAGCGCGTTCGACCAACCGTCGCTTGGGCTCGGCCATCGGCCCCTCGCCCAGCACCACCACCGGTTGCCCGGTCAGGCGATGGAACAGGGGCAGGCTCCGCATGTCAGTCCAGGCCGTTCAATCGAGCCAGGCGGGAACGCGCTCGGCGGCGGTGATCTCGGCCGGCAGGATGCGGTCGGCCACGCTGGCCACCTTGTCGCCATCAACCATCACCTCGGCCACGAAGCCACGCGAGTTGTAGCTGCTGGCCATCGTCGCGCCATAGGCACCGGCGGTGCGGAACACGGCCAGGTCGCCGCGCTCCAGTGCATCCGTGGGCCGGTCCATTGCGAAGGTGTCGCCCGTCTCGCAAATCGGCCCGACGATATTGGCGACCATGCGGTTGCCGCTGGGGCGCACCGCGTCAAAATCATGCCATGATCCATAGAGCGCAGGGCGAGCCAGGTCGTTCATCGCCGCATCGACGATCACGAACGGCACGCGGTTGCCATTGCGCTTCACCCGTACCACGCGGGTCAGCAGCACGCCTGCATTGCCTGCGATCACGCGGCCGGGTTCAAACATCAGGGTCACGTCCCAGCCCCTAGTAACGCGCGCGACCATGGCACCGTATTCCGCCGGGCTGGGCATCACTTCGCCCGCGCGATAAGGCACGCCAAGGCCGCCGCCGAGATCGACGTGCGTGACCGTGCCGCCAGCAGCACGGATCTGCTGCATGAGCCCGCCGATCTTCTCGAACGCCTGCTCCAGCGGGCGCAGGTCACTCAGCTGGCTGCCGATGTGCACCGCCAGCCCGCGCATCTCCAGACCCGGCAGGGCGGCGAGGCGCAGGTACATGGCCACCGCCATATCGATCGGCACGCCAAACTTGTTGTCGGCCTTGCCGGTGGAGATCTTCTCGTGCGTGCCCGCATCGATATCGGGGTTCACCCGCAAGGCGCAGCGTGCTTTCTGCCCGCGCTCGGCGGCGAGTTCGGCCAGCTCGAGGCCTTCTTCCTCGCTCTCGATGTTGAACTGGCCGATGTCCTTGGCCAGCCCCATCTCCAGCTCGGCCCAGGTCTTGCCCACGCCGCTGAACACGATGTCCGCCGGAGCCATTCCTGCCGCCAGCGCGCGCGCCAGTTCACCGCCGGAGACCACATCTGCGCCAAAGCCTTCGCGGGCCATCACCCGCAGGACGGCCAGGTTGGGGTTGGACTTGACCGCAAAGGCCAGGTGCGGCTTCTTCTCCAGCCCGGCAAGGCCTTCGCGGAACACCCGCGCGTGCCGTTCCAGCGTGGCGCGCGAGTAGATGTAGACGGGCGTGCCAAACTCGTCAGCGATGCGCGACAAGGGCACATCTTCGGCGTGCAGTTCGCCGTTACGGATTTCAAAATGGTCCATCAGTCAGCCTTCGGGCGGGAGATCGAACGGATCGTCCTCGCGTTCTTCGGATACGCTGCGCAGCTCGACACTGCGCTCGGGCACGGCCTGCGGTTCGCTGGCCAGCAGTTGTTCGGCGCTAGGCGGCTCGCCTGCCCCATAGGGCGCAGGCGGCAGGCTGGCACCCTCGACCGGCTCAAGATCGGCCATGCGACCGCAAGCGGAAAGCGCCAGGGCAAAAGCGATGATGGTCAGCCGTTTCATGCTTCCTGCTCCAGTTCGGCGGCAAGTTCGGCCAACGCCTCGGCCACCCGCAGCCGCACCTGATCGGGCGCGGTGCCGCCATAGCTGGCCCGCGCCGCCACCGATGCTTCCACCGACAAGGCGGCAAACACCCGATCATCGACCCGTGCGTCGATCGCCTGCAAGTCCGCCAGCGGCAGAGCATCCAGCGCCACGCCGCGGCTTTCGGCCAGCTTCACTGCTGCGCCGGTGATGTGGTGCGCCTCGCGGAACGGCACATTGGCCTGCCGCACCAGCCAGTCCGCCAGATCGGTGGCAGTGGCATAGCCCAGTTCGGCCGCCTGCCGCATGCGATCGGTGCGGAAGGTGCTGTCTGCCACCATGCCGGTCATCGCCGCGATTGACAGGCCCAGCAGGTTGGCCGCTTCGAACACCGGCGGCTTGTCGTCCTGCATGTCCTTGGAATAGGCCAGCGGCAGGCCTTTCATCGTTACCATCAGGCTGGTGAGGCAGCCAACGATGCGCCCCGCATGCCCGCGCACCAGTTCCGCCGCATCGGGGTTCTTCTTCTGCGGCATGATGCTGGAGCCGGTGGACAGGCTGTCGGCCATGCGCACGAAGCCGAACGGCTGGCTGGCCCAGATCACAAACTCTTCCGCCAGCCGCGAGAGGTGCAAGCTGCACTGCGCGGCGGCCTGCAGGTAGTCGAGCGCGAAGTCGCGATCCGATACGCCATCGAGGCTGTTGCGCATCGGCGCATCGAAGCCCAGCGCCTGCGCGGTCATCTGGCGATCGATCGGGAAGCCGGTGCCAGCCAGCGCCGCGCTGCCCAGCGGGCTGACGTTTAGCCGCGCACGAGCGGCGGCGAAGCGGCTGCGATCACGCCGCACCATCTCGTAATAGGCCAGCAGGTGATGACCCAGCGTTACCGGCTGCGCGGTCTGCAGATGCGTGAAGCCGGGCATGATGCTGCCAGCGTGCGCACCCGCCTGCGTCACCAGCGCATGGCTCAGTGCTTCCAGTCCCGCGTCCACCTGGTCGATCGCATCGCGCACCCACAAGCGGAAGTCGGTCGCTACCTGGTCATTGCGGCTGCGCGCGGTGTGGAGGCGCCCGGCGGCCGGGCCGATCAGCTCGGCCAGACGGCTCTCGGTCGTCATGTGGATGTCCTCGAGATCCCAGTTCTCGGGCACGCCATTGGCCTCGTACTCGGCCGTCACCTGATCCAGCCCGTCCAGGATCGCGGCCACGTCATCCGCGCTGACGATCCTGCAGGCCCCCAGCATGGCGGCATGGGCGCGACTGGCGGCGATATCCTGCCGCCACAGCGCCTTGTCGAACGGGATGGATGCGTTAATCTCGCGCATGATCGCGGACGGCCCTTCAGCGAAGCGTCCGCCCCACATCGCGTTGGAGGCACTACCCTTGTTCAAACCCAGGTTCCGTTCCGTCGTCGCTCCCCTGCTTTTGGGGGCGCTCATCGCGGGTTGCGATACGCAGGATGCGGCAGAGGCGCAAGGCGGTGAAGAGGTTGCGCCCGAAACCGGCGACGAGGCGTTCAGCGGCTTCGTTGACCGCACCTTTGCCGGGGATGCGATGCCCGCAGTCACGGTGACCGACCCGACGGGCGCCACCCTCGCGCTGGGCGAACCGGCTGGCAAGCCGGTGTTGCTCAACCTGTGGGCCACCTGGTGCGTGCCCTGCGTGACCGAGATGCCGCTGCTTGACCGGATCGCGGGCGAGATGGGCGACCGCTTGACCGTGCTGACCGTCAGCGAGGACCTGGAAGGGACAACCACCGTGCCGCCGTTCTTTGCCGAGAAGGGCTTCCGGCACCTGCCCCAGTGGCTCGACCAGACCAACGAGCTGGCGTTTGCCTTCGGTGGCGGTGGCAGCCTGCCGCTGACGGTGATGTACGATGCTGCTGGCAAGGAGCTGTGGCGCGTGATCGGTGCCTACGACTGGGAGAGCGAGGAGGCCCGGGCCCTGCTGGAGGAAGCCGCATCCGCATCCGCATCCGCATCCGGGGCCTGAACCATACAGACCTGGAACACCTGGAACAGTGTTCAGGAGAGGAAATCCGGCCTTACCGATCGGACCTGAAAACACCGGCGAATCAACGGTTCAAAGAGCAGACCTGCGCTAGGTTCTGATCCTGGCTGTAGGACAGGGCTTTATCCGCAAACCCAACATCGGCCCCCACCGCCGCGTAGCCCACTTGGCAAGCCAGCCGATCCGATGCAGAACCGGCGGCAACAACAACGGG
>JAZKFK010000286.1:0-4012 GCA_040386475.1 Pseudomonadota bacterium
TCGACGCCCCAGGTGCCGAACGATAGCTCTGGCGCGGCGCTGTCCTGCGCGATGGCGGGTACGGCGGCGATCATGGCGATGGCGGAGATACCGGAGGCGAGAAGGTTGCGGATCATCAGGGTCCCTTGCGACAAGCCCGCACCCGCCCGAATGGCCGCGCGCGGAAAAAAGCAGTGCATCGTGCCATAGCGGCTTGGCGCGGAGAGCGAAGCCGTTGGTCGGTTACACTTGTTACTTGGTCGAATAGCCGCGCCGTGACCGGCGTGGCAACCCTGCGTGGCACGTGCTGCTCAGCTGGCCAGCTTGGCGGCGTCGAACTGCAGCGCGGCAAGGTGAGCATAGAGCCCGCCCTTGGCCACCAGCCCGGCGTGGTCGCCTTCTTCCACGATGCGGCCTTCATCCATCACCACGATGCGGTTGGCCTTGCGCACGGTGGCCAGGCGGTGCGCAATGACAAGGGTGGTGCGGTTGTCCATCAGCCGCTCCAACGCTTCCTGCACCAGCCGCTCGCTTTCAGCATCAAGCGCGCTGGTCGCCTCGTCCAGCAGCAGGATCGGGGCATCGCGCAGCACGGCGCGGGCAATGGCCACGCGCTGGCGCTGGCCACCGGACAGGCGGGCCCCGCCTTCACCCAGGAAAGTATCGAGGCCTTGCGGCAGTTCGCGCAGGAATTTCTCGGCATTGGCCGCGCGGGCCGCATCCCAGATGTCATCATCGCTGGCGTCCCATGCGCCATAGCGAAGGTTATCACGCGCGTTGGCAGCAAACAGCACGCCTTCCTGCGGCACCAGCGCCATGCGCTGGCGCACTTGGGCAGGGTCGGCCTGGGTCAGGGGCACGCCATCCAGCTTCACCGTGCCCGACTGCGGATCATAGAACCGCTCAGCCAGCTGGAAGATGGTGCTCTTGCCCGCGCCGCTGGGGCCGACGATGGCCACGGTCTCGCCCGGCTCCACGGTCAGGGTGAAACCCTTGATCGCGGTATCCTCGGGCCGGGTGGGATAACTGAAGCTGACGTTCTGGAACGCAAGGCTTCCGCGTGGCGGCACCGGCAGCGCAACGGGTCGCACGGGTGGGGCGATGGCAGGCTTCTCGGCCAGCAATTCGCTGAGGCGGCCGGCCGCGCCTGCGCCGCGCAGCAGATCGCCATAAACCTCGGTCAGCGAGCCGAACGAGCCCGCCGCGATCAGGCCGGTGAACACGAACGCGGCAATCGTGCCGCCGCTCAGCGTACCTTCGGCCACCAGCATGGCGCCGCGCCACATGATGAAGGTCAGCGCGCCAAAGATCAGGGCAATGGCCGTGGCGGTCAGGATCGAGCGGATCAGGATGCGGGTACGCGCAGCCACCACGGTATCTTCCACGCTGGTGGCGAAGCGGCGGTGTTCGCGATCTTCCTGGTTGAAGGCCTGGACGATCTTCATGGCGCCCAGCACTTCGGTCACCCGGCTGCCGACGATGGCGATGCGGTCCTGGCTTTCGCGGCTGGCCGTGCGCACGCGGCGGCCGAAAATGGCGATGGGCGCGATCACCAGCGGGATCGCCACCACCATCAGCAGCGCCAGCGTGGGGGCCAGGTAGACCATGTAGACAAGCCCGCCCACGGCGGTAATGGCATTGCGCAGCGCCACCGACATGGTGGTGCCAACCACGCTTTCGATCTGCGCGGTATCGGCAGTCATGCGGGTGGAAATTTCGCTGGGGCTGTTTTCCTCGAAGAAGCCGGGCGACAGGCGCAGCAGGTTCTGCTGCACGGCCAGCCGGATATCGGCCACCACGCGTTCACCCAGCATCGACACGAAGTAGAACCGGCAGGCGGTGCCCAGCGCCAGCACCATCGCCACCATGAACAGGCGGCGGAACCAGGTGCTGATTTCCGCCGGATCGGCCCCGGCGGCAAACCCGCTGTCGATCACGCCGCGGAAATAGGCCGGGATCGCCAGCGTGGCCGACGCCGTGATCAGCAGCGCTACGCCGGCGCAGGCGATCATCGTGGGATAGCGCCCGGCGGCGCGGAAAATCATCGTCAGCGGGCCGAGGTTGTCGGCGGGTTTCACGTCGGGTTTGGTGGGACGTCTGGCCATAGGCCGCAGCGCCTAGCCGATTAGTGGGGCGGGTTGAAGCGCGCCCCACACAATAATTTTCGCCGCCCGTGGCAAGCCAGCTCGCGTAAAACGCTTTTGTTGCACTGCAACACGTCCTAGAACGCATCTGCCACAGCCGCTAGACAAGTGGCCAGCCGGCGTCGCAGCCAAAGGATTCGCATGCTCTATTACGCTTACGAGATGCACCGCAGCTTCATGAACGCGGCCAGCAACTGGGCCGCCGTCAGCGCCCAGATGCTGAGCAACCCGGCCTTGCCGATCGGCTATTTCGGCATGGGGCCGGCGATGGCCAGTTCGCTGAAGGTCTTCGCACATATCTTCGAGGAGCGCGGCAAGCCCGACTTTGGCATCACAGAGGTGATAGTCGGCAGCAAGAGCCACAAGGTCACCGAGACGGTGGTGTTGCACAAACCGTTCGGCTCGCTGCGCCACTTCAAGCGAGCGGGGCTGCCCAAGGATGCGCCGCGCCTGCTGCTGGTTGCCCCGATGAGCGGCCACTATGCCACGCTGCTGCGTGGAACCGTGGCGCGGCTGGTGGAAAACCAGGAAGTGTGGGTGACCGACTGGGCCGATGCCAAGATGGTCCCGGTTTCGGTGGGTGAATTCGACCTGGACGATTACATCGATTACCTGATCGAATACCTGCACTTCATCGGGGAAGGCACGCATGTGCTGGCGGTGTGCCAGCCGTCCGTCCCCGCCTTTGCCGCCACGGCGGTGATGGCGGCGGATAACGATCCGTTCCGCCCGGCAACCCTGACCATGATGGGTGGCCCGATCGATACCCGCGCCAGCCCCACAAGCGTAAACGACGTGGCGATGAACAAGCCGCTGAGCTGGTTCCAGAACAACGTGATCGCCACCGTGCCGCTGAATTACGCAGGCGCGGGCCGCAAGGTCTATCCCGGCTTCCTGCAGCTGGCGGGGTTCATCTCCATGAACCTGGAAAGCCACATGCTGAGCCATTACGAGATGTTCAAGCACCTGACCGTGGGCGACCATGAAAGCGCCGAGGGCACGCGCAAGTTCTATGACGAATACCTCAGCGTGTGCGACATGACCGCCGAGTTCTACCTGCAGACCATCGAACACGTGTTCCAGGAACACAGCCTGCCGCGCGGGCTGTTCGTCCATCGCGGCAAGGCGATCGATCCCGCCGCAATCCACGATACCGCGCTGCTGGCGATCGAAGGCGAGCGTGACGATATCTCCGGCCTGGGCCAGACCAGGGCCGCGCTGGACCTGGTGTCGCACCTGCCGGAAGCGGAGAAGAAGTACTACATGGCCGCCGAAGTGGGCCATTATGGCATCTTCAACGGCTCCAAATGGCGCGGGATCATCGCCCCGGTGGTGGAGGACTGGATCCGCCAGCACTCGCGCTGAGGAGCCCGCTCACCCGTTGGCCGGGTCGATCACCGGATGTTGCGTAGCCTCACCCGTGCGCCAGAACAATCGCTTGAGCACGCGGCGGGCCAGCAGCAGCAGCCACACGCACAGGCCCAGCAGCACCAGCGCAATGCCCGCTGCGGCCACGGGATATTCGTAAGCCAGCCACAGCAGGCCGACAGTCGCTACGTCCTCCGCCGCCGACACGGCGACATTGCTGAACGGTTCGGGGCTGGTGTTGACCACGGCACGCGCGCTGGCCTTGCCGCCGTGGGCCAGCAGCGCCCCGCCGCCGCCCAGCAGGAAGGCGATAACCTGCGTGGCCGGATCGCCCGGATCGACCACCGCCAGCGTCAGCAGCGCGCCGCCGATGGGGCGCACCAGCGTGTGCACCGTGTCCCATACGCTATCCAGCCACATGATCTTGTCGGCAAAGAATTCGCAAAACGTGCCCACCGCCGCCACACCCATGATCCACGGATTGGCGAGGATAGCCAAGCTTTCCAGGTGTTCGGGCAGCG
>JAZKFK010000287.1:0-5750 GCA_040386475.1 Pseudomonadota bacterium
GAAGTGAGCGATTTCGCAGCGGAAGTGGCCGCAGCGATCAAGGGCTAAGCCCTAAACCTCACCGATTCGCATTTACGACGGGCGGGGCGACACCATGTCGTTCCGCCCGTTTTCTTATGTGCGGCGAAGGGGGTCTGGTTGATGAAATACATTCTGCGTGGTTTGGCCTTGTGTTCCCAAGGGCGGACGGGTGGACCGGAAGCGAGGTGACCGTCGCGGGGTGGGAGCGGCGCGGGCTGGTATTTTTGGTCAACGAACCTCGGCAGCATGACGGGGCCAGGGGGTGTAGGAAAGGAGTTTGCCGAGACCCGCGCGGGATCCGTGATCGACACTGCGCCATACCCGATTTGCTCTGGAGGGGCCTGGTCATTGGGCACGCGTAAGAGGGAGGACACAGTTGGGGCATCGCCCGGCGATTCCCCGCTTCCGCAATTTCGGTAACCGGCACATGCGCATTGCGGTTCGTCCGTGGTGCACTAACACAGGACGTGCGGTGCCAGTCGGCCTGGGTGGAGCTTCGATGGAAGTGCAAAAGCAAAATCGGCCAGCACGCAACCAGGCGATCGAACTGCTGCGAACCGGTGCCGCATTAGGGATTGTAGCGTTCCACGCCGCCATCGATGGCGCGGCTGTATTCTACGCCGGCCTGGTGGTGTTTCTTTTTCTGGCAAGCATGATGGAGGTCGGCCCGAATTGGGAACGCCCGCGAACGGCACCGCAGCTTGCCCGGCGGCTGCTGATACCCTTCGTGTTCTGGTACCTGGTATATCTGGCGGCCAACGTGGCATTTGGTCGACCGCCGTTCCCCTCGCTTCATCCGTTGACCGTAATCTTTGCCGGACCAAGCGTGCACTTGTGGTTCCTGCCATTTATCTTTGCTGTGTTGGTGCTGCTCAATGTGGCGAAACGCAGGGTTTCGGCGCAAGGCGTGCTGCTGGTTGCTGCAACCTTGGCGGCCGTGGTGCTCGCCGCAGCATCCTGGTGGCGTCCCGTGGCGGGAGAGTTTCCCGTTCCCGTTCCCCAATGGGCCCATGCCGCCGCTGCTGTGCTGCTGGGGGCCGCGTTCGGGGCCGCTGGCAGGAACCGGGGCAAAGCAGCAACGGTGATTGCGGGCGTGATTATCCTGGCAGGGCTGGCGGCCCTGGTCGTGTGGCCCGCACCCGGCGTTACTGCCGCATACCTGATCGGGGTGGCAGGTTGCACGGCGGCAGTTGCCCTCAAGCAATGGGTGCCAGAGCGGTGGAACGTTCAGCCCGTTGCCGATTGCATGTTCGGCGTCTACCTCATCCATGTGCTGGCCTTGGCGGCAGGCGGGCTGGTGCTGCCAAAGAACGGCCTGGTGCTGGTCATGGCCGCATTTGCAGGAAGCCTCCTGGTCGTCTACGTCGCGCGCAAGTACCTGCCCGTCACGCGGTGGGTGCTTGGCTGAGGCTTGCCCCTTGGCACGCCAAGCGCGCTCTTTATAAGGGCCGCACTTCGAAACCTGCAACAAGGCCGAACCCGTATATGTCCCTGCCAAAACCCAAGCGCATCCTCCTGAAACTGTCGGGCGAGGTGTTGATGGGCAGCCAGCAGTTTGGCATCGATCCCGCGTTCGTGGCGGAGCTGGCGGCAGAGGTGAAGGCGGCCAAGGATACCGGCCTGCAGATCTGCCTAGTGATCGGCGGCGGCAATATTTTTCGCGGCATGGCGGGCGCGGCGCAGGGCATGGACCGGGCGCAGGCCGATTACATGGGCATGCTGGCCACGGTGATGAATGCGCTGGCCATGCAGAACGCGCTGGAGCAGGTGGGCGTGGAAACGCGGGTGCAAAGCGCGGTGCAGATGGACCAGGTGTGCGAGCCGGTGATCCGCCGCCGGGCCGAGCGGCACCTGGAAAAGGGCCGCGTGGTGATTTTTGCCGCAGGTGTGGGCGCACCGTACTTCACCACCGACAGCGGCGCGGCCTTGCGCGCTGCGGAAATGAAGTGCGATGCGCTGTACAAGGGCACCAGCGTGGACGGGGTTTATGACAGCGACCCCAAGAAGAACCCCAACGCTGTTCGTTTCGATACAGTCACTTATGACAAGGTGCTGGCAGATAATCTCAAGGTGATGGATGCCTCCGCTGTGGCGCTGTGCCGCGATAACGCCATTCCCATCGTGGTCTTCTCGATCCGCGAACAGGGCAATCTGGCGCGCGTGCTGGTGGGCGAAGGCGTGCAGACCGTGGTGCAGAAGGACTAAGACAATGGCAAAATACGATAAGGCGGACGTTGAACGCCGCATGGCGGGCGCGGTGGAAAGTTTGAAGGGCGATCTGGGCGGCCTGCGCACGGGCCGCGCCAATACCGCGCTGCTCGATCCGGTGATGTGCGAGGTTTATGGCTCCATGATGCCATTGAACCAGCTGGCCACGGTTTCCGCGCCAGAGCCGCGCATGCTGACCGTGCAGGTGTGGGACCGTAGCAACATGACCGCGGTGGAAAAAGGCATTGCCCACGCCAACCTGGGCCTCAACCCCTCGATCGACGGCCAGACGCTGCGCCTGCCGCTGCCTGACCTGACGCAGGAGCGGCGCAAGGAACTGGCCAAGCTGGCGGGCAAATATGCCGAGAACGCCAAGATCGCCATCCGCAACGTGCGCCGCGATGCGATGGAAGCGCTGAAGGAAGACGAGAAGAAGAAGGAAATCAGCGAGGACGAGCGCAAGCGCAAGGAAGAGGAAGTCCAGAAGCTGACCGACAAGGCGGTGGCCGATACCGACGCCGTGGCGGCGGCGAAGGAAAAGGAAATCCTGACGCAGTGATTGGCGGCTGTCTGCCCCGATTGATCAGGCCATGAGTGATTCCGCTACACCCAATTCCCTGGTTCCGCGTCACGTCGCCATCATCATGGATGGCAACGGTCGCTGGGCCAAGGCCCGCCACTTGCCGCGCGCGCTGGGCCACCGCGAAGGCGGCGAGGCCGTGCGCCGCGCGGTGAAGGCGTGCAAGGTGCTGGGGATAGAATGCCTCACGCTGTACGCGTTCAGTTCCGAGAACTGGAAGCGTGACGAAGAAGAGATTGCCGACCTGATGAAGCTGATGCGCCGGTTTATCGAGGCCAACCTCGATGACATGGTGGAGCAGGGCGTGAAGCTGAAGCTGATCGGCGACTGGCGCGCGTTCGCGCCCGATATCGTCGAAAAGCTGGACCATGCGCTGGAACGGACCAGCGGTGGCGTGCGCACGCTGGCGGTGGCGCTGAATTATGGTGCGCAGCAGGAAATCGCCCGGGCGGCGGCCAAGGCTGCGGCTGCTGGCGCGATTACGCCGGAGAGCATCGAGGCCAATCTCGACACTGCCGACCTGCCGCCGCTGGACCTCCTGATCCGCACCAGCGGCGAGGTGCGGCTGAGCAACTTCCTGCTGTGGCAGGCCGCCTATGCCGAGATGATTTTCACCGATGTGCTGTGGCCCGATTTTGGCGAGCAGCATTTGCGTGACGCGTGCGAAGAATTTGCCCGAAGGGAACGGCGTTATGGCGGTCGGTAGGAACGCGGACCTCCCCGTGCGGACCGCTTCGGCGGTGGTCATGCTGGTGGTGGCGGGCGCAGCTGCATGGCTGGGCGGCCTGGTATGGGGCGCGTTCGTCGCGCTGGTGGCGCTGGGCGTTTTCATCGAATGGTGGGGGCTGGCCAAGGCGATTGCGCCGGGTACTGGGGCACGGTTCGGCTGGTTTGTGGCGGGCGTGATCTACATCGGCGTGGCGGCGGCCATATTGTTCATGCTGCGCCAACTGGTGCCGCTGGTCGGGTCCACTCCGCTGGTGCTGCTGCTGGGCGGAGTGATTGCGACTGACATAGGCGCCTATTTCGCCGGGCGGACCATCGGCGGGCCCAAGATCGCGCCGGGCATCAGCCCGTCAAAGACCTGGGCCGGGCTGGGCGGCGGCATGGTGGCGGCAACCGCGCTGACTTTTGGCGCTTTTGCGGTGACTGACGGGCTGACGGCAGGGCCGTTCGAGAAGATCGGCATCGGCTGCGGCATGGCCATCATCGCGCAAGTGGGCGATTTCTTCGAAAGCTGGATGAAACGTCATGCGGGCGTGAAGGATTCGGGACGGCTGCTCCCCGGCCACGGCGGGCTGTTTGACCGGGTGGACGGCCTGCTGGCAGTGCTGTTCGCGATGGGCGTGGGGACGGCCCTGGCCACCGGTTTTACAATGGCGGCGCGATGACCCGCAGTCTCAGCATCCTGGGTGCGACCGGCTCCATCGGCACGTCCACGCTGGACCTGATCCGGGGCGAGCGCGAGCAGTGGCAGGTGAAAGCGCTGACCGCCAATTGCTCGGCGAAGGAACTGGCGGCACTGGCGATCGAATTCGGCGCGGAAATGGCCGTGGTGGGCGAAGAGAGCTGCCTGCCCGAGCTGCGCGATGCCCTGTCCGGCACCGGCATCAGGGCCAGCGGCGGCGGCCAGGCGCTGTGCGAAGCTGCCGCCTCTGGCGCAGACGTCACCGTGGCCGCCATCGTCGGCTGCGCAGGCCTTGCGCCAGTGATGGCGGCGGTGGAGCAGGGCGCCACCATTGCGCTGGCCAACAAGGAGGCGCTGGTTTCGGCCGGCGATATCCTGATGGACGCGGTGCAGCGCCACGGCGCCACGCTGCTGCCGACAGACAGCGAACACAACGCCATCTTCCAGTGCCTCCACGGCGAGAACCTGGCCGATGTGCGCTGGATCACACTGACCGCCAGTGGCGGCCCGTTCCGCGAATGGAGCCATGAGCAGCTGGCCACAGCCACCCGCGAGCAGGCGCTGAAGCATCCCAACTGGGACATGGGCGCCAAGATCACCGTGGACAGCGCCACCATGTTCAACAAGGGGCTGGAACTGATCGAGGCGTGGCACCTGTTCCCTGTGGGCCTCGACCGGCTACGCATCGTGGTGCATCCGCAAAGCGTGATCCATTCGATGGTGGAATATCGCGACGGCTCCACCTTGGCGCAGCTTGGCCCCAGCGACATGCGCGTGCCGATTGCCAGCTGCCTGGCCTGGCCTAACCGCATGGACACTGCGTGCAAGCCGCTGGATCTGCCGACCATTGGTAACTTGAGCTTCTTCCAGCCTGATGAGGACCGCTTCCCCGCCACCCGGCTGGCGCGCGAGGCCGCGGAAGCCGGCGGAGCGGCCCCCGCCGTGCTCAATGCCGCGAACGAAGTGGCCGTGGCCGCCTTCCTTTCCGGTCAGATCGTATTCACGCAAATTTCGGCATTGGTGGCCGATACTCTGGCCAAGCCGCTGCCGCCTGCGCCCACGTGCCTTGCGGAAGTGCTTGCGGTTGATGGTGAAGCGCGCCAGCTTGCGCTGCAAATGTTGGAGCCTGCCTGAATTGCCCACCGAATTTGAATCCGTGCCCCTCTGGCTTACCCTGGTTGGCTTCCTGCTATTGCTGGGGCCGCTCGTCACGCTGCATGAACTGGGACACTACCTCGTCGCCCGCTGGTGCGGAGTGAAGGCCGAGGTGTTCTCGGTCGGCTTCGGCAAGGAACTGATCGGGCGCACCGATAGCCGCGGCACCCGCTGGCGCCTGTCACTGCTGCCGCTGGGCGGATACGTGCAGTTCAAGGGCGACATGAGCCCGGCCAGCCAGCCGAGCGAGGAATACCTGGCCCTGCCCGAGGCCGAGCAGCGAGAGTGCTTCCAGTCGGCCAAGCTGAGCCACAAGGCGCTGATCGTGGCTGCCGGGCCGGTGACCAATATCCTGATCGCGGTGGCCATCTTCGCCGC
>JAZKFK010000288.1:0-2015 GCA_040386475.1 Pseudomonadota bacterium
GCGGCGGGCGCGACCTTCGACGTGGTGATCGACGCCTATCGCATCGAGATCCTGCGCCCCGACCAGATGGGCGTCGGTTCGGGCATGACGCAATATGGCTGGCGCATCGGCTCGGTCACCGCCGCCACGCTGGCGCTGGTGCTGGCGTCGCGCATCGGCTGGAACTGGTCCTACATGGCCTGCGCCGTGCTGGCTTTCCCCGCCATGCTCACGGCGCTGTGGCTGGGCGAGCCGGAGCGCCGCCAGATCGTGCAGCAGAAGCACGGCATGTCCGAAACCCTCAAGACCATCTATGTCCCTTTCGTGGAGTTCTTCTCCCGCCAGGGCGCCTTCCTGGTGCTGCTCTTCATCCTGTTCCACAAGATCGGTGACACGCTGAGCCAGCTCACCGTGCGGCTGCTGTTCAACGATCTGGGCTTCACCAATGACGAGATCGCCGTCTTCGATGTCGGGGTCGGCTTCTGGATGTACTTGATCGGCATTTTTGTCGGCGGCGTGCTCTACGCCAAGCTGGGCATGAAGCGTTCCGTGATGATCAGCCTGGTGCTGATGGGGATCACCAACATCAACTTCGCGATCCTGGCCAATATCGGCCATTCCAACATGGCGCTGGCGGCCACCATGGCATTCGAGACCTTCGCCAGCGGCATCGGCGGCGTCACGGTGGTGGCCTATTTCTCGGCCCTGACGGACCTGCGCTTTACTGCGGCGCAATATGCCCTGATCTCGGCGGCTTCCAGCATTTTCGGCCGCATCCTGACGGGAACATCGGCCGGGGCGCTGGTGGAATCCCTGGGCTATGTGAACTTCTACCTGCTGACCACACTGGCGGCGGTGCCGGGCATCCTGCTGTTCTGGCTGCTGGTGCGCGGGGGGCTGATCGAATCCTCCATGGGTTCGGCGGGCAAACAGCAGTAGCTGCGCAAGAAAGCGCCATTAACGCCATTTCATCACCGCCCGTCATGGATTGTCACAATCCATTGCCCCGGGGGTGGCGGTTGGGGTAAAATTGCCAAACTGTCGCATTTGGGTCTTACCCAAAGCACAGGGTGGGTGCGGGCGAGTCGTGGGGATCCGCACCAAACAGGAAGCGATCGTGGTCAACATTTACGAAGCGGGACCTTTCGAGGGACGCGTGGAGCAATGGCCGGTACTGGCGGTCTCCGGTGCGCTGGAAGTGCGCCTGGCCGAGACCGAACTGGAGATCGAACAGGCGCAGCGCCTGCGCTATTCCGTTTTCTATGAAGAGATGAGCGCCATCCCCTCGCCCCAGATGCGCGAGGCCGGTCGCGACTTCGACAAGTATGACGACGTCTGCGACCACCTGCTGGTGGTGGACCGCGATGCCCATGACGAGGACGGCCAGCCGCTGGTGGTGGGCACTTACCGCCTGACGCGCGAACGCGACGCCGCCAAGGTTGGCGGCTTCTATACGTCCAGCGAATTCGACCTGTCGCCCATGCTGCGGTCGCTGCCGCCCGAAACCAAATATCTGGAACTGGGCCGCTCCTGCATTCTGAAAAGCTACCGCGCCCGTCCCGGCACCATGCAGCTTTTGTGGAAAGGCCTGATGGCCTATGTCGCGCGCTTCGACATCGACATGATGTTCGGCTGCGCCTCGCTGCCCGGCATCAATGTGGACGAGATGACGCTGCCGCTGTCTTACCTGCACCATTTCGTGCCCATGCCCGAACATCTGCGCGTCAAGGCGCGCCCCGAACTGTTCGTGGAGATGAACCGCATGCCCAAGGACGCGATCGATCCGCGCGAAGGCATCCGCAGCCTGCCGGCCATCCTCAAGGGCTATGTGCGCGCCGGTTGCGGCATCGGCGACGGCGCCGTGGTTGACCGCCAGTTCGGCACCACCGACGTCTTCATCTATTTCCCGGTCTCTGGACTTGATGCGCGCTACAAAAGCCGTTTCGGTCTGACCAAGTAATCCTTTCCCTTCAGGAGATGGCGATGCGCGTATTCGGATTGGCGCTGGCGATGCTGCTTGCCTGTGGCGCGCCCGC
>JAZKFK010000289.1:0-3297 GCA_040386475.1 Pseudomonadota bacterium
TGATCCCTTTAGGCCCCCCTTTGGACCCGCCAGGATTGGCCGCCAGCCACTGGCCCAGGATGCGCTGCGCGGTGGGCGCGCACTGGCCGGTGGTGCCGCTGGTGGAGAGATCGCGCAGCCAGGTGAAGCCGTGCACCGTCCGCTCGAACGGCGGGGTCAGCTTGGCGGCCGGCGCGCAATCGACCTGCGTGATCGGCGCCTTGACGCCGTTGACCAGGAAATGCCCGGCGCGCAACGCCATGCCCGCCACCCGGTCCCCCGGCAGCGAGCTTTCCACCGTGGCCAGCAGGCGCGGACGCACAGCCTTGCGGAATGGGCTGGCCAGCGTGGAGCCGGGCACGCCGAAGCGATAGGCCAGGCGAATCAGCCTCTCGCCCGCGCCGATCTCGGGCGGGTTGAAATCACTCAACGTCAGTTCGCGGCCCGAGGGGATCGTGGGTTCAGCAGTCACCCTGGGCGCAGGTGCCGGTGGGGGTGCCGATGCGGGTGTGGGCGCGGGCAGCACCAATTCTTCCTGCCTGTCGTCATCCAGCGGCATGGCCAATTGCCCGGTCCCTTCGTGACGGCTTCCGTCGCCTGAAGCATCCTGCAAGCGCAGGGAGAGATCGTCCATCCTATTCGCCCTTCAGCGCGCGGATATTGGCAGCATAGCTATCCGGCCCGCCAGCAAAGGTGGCGCTGCCGGCCACCAGTACGTGAGCCCCGGCATCAACGCATTGCCGCGCGGTCTGGGCGTTCACTCCGCCATCCACTTCCACCAGCACGTCCAGCCCGCGCTTGTCGATGATGGAGCGGATCGCTTCCACCTTGCGCAACTGGCTGGCAATGAAGCTCTGCCCGCCGAACCCAGGGTTGACGCTCATCACCAGCACCAGGTCGATCTCCTCGTACAGGTAATCGAGCATCTTGGCTGGGGTGCCGGGGTTCAATGACAGGCCGGCCTTCTTGCCAAGCGCGCGAATCGTCTGCACGCTGCGGTGGACATGCGGCCCGGCTTCGGGGTGCACGGTGATGATGTCGGCGCCAGCAGCGGCGAACTGTTCGATCCACAGATCGACCGGGGCACACATCAGGTGCACGTCGAACGGCTTGGTGGTGTGCGGGCGCAGCGCCTTCACCACGCCCGGCCCGATGGTGAGGTTGGGCACGAAATGCCCGTCCATCACGTCGACATGGATCCAGTCTGCCCCGGCTGCGTCAATCGCGCGCACTTCCTCGCCCAGCCGGGCAAAGTCAGCTGAAAGGATGGACGGGGAAATCAGGGGGCGCACCATAATGCCTTCAGGCCCTACGCGCGCGGGAAACGGCGAACAAGGCGCGGGAGGGGGATTTTGCACAGGGGGAAACCACCTAGCCTTACGTTCACGCCGAAGCGTTGCGGGCAGATGATCGGCCGCTTCAGCCGTCATTCACTGGCAAAATCCCAAATGGCGGTGCACACGGGACTTGCCCGCACTGCCAATTGGTCAACAGGATTGCACATGATCGCCAAGTTAAACCGCGCGTTTGCCGGCAAGGTTCTTGCTGCCGCTGCGCTTGCAGGCGGCCTGGTGGCCGCGCCCGCCGTGGCGCAGTACCAGCAGGAAATCCGCAACGATCCGGCGCGCTGCCGTGCGGGTTCGCCGTCGATTCGCGTCAATGTGACCGGGATCGAGGCGGCGCGCGGCACCGTCCGGGTGCAACTGTATCGCGGGACTGAAGGCGAATGGCTGCAGCAGGGCAAGTGGCTCTATCGCATCGAAGCCCCGGCCCGCGCCGGATCGATGAGCTTCTGCCTGCCCGCGCCCGATGCCGGTGTCTATGCCGTGGCCGCGCGGCACGACATTAACGGCAATGGTGAGACTGACCTGACCACCGATGGCGGGGCCATGTCTAACAACCCCAGCATCAATATCTTCAATCTGGGCCGCCCCAACGTGTCGCGCACGCGGTTTACCGTCGGCAACGACGTGACCACCATTACCATCAACATGCGTTACATGTGATTTGTCAGGCCAGGTCTGATCAGGCCAAATCTAATCAGGGGCGCCGCTTGGCGCGCCACACCTGCCACAGCACACGCGGGGCCGAGAGAATCGGGTGCGCCTCGCGCCACGGGGTCAGCGGCACCTTTACGCCGGTGTGCCGCTCCACCTTCCACGCCGCATAGCGTCCCGCACCGTCGAATGTGCGCGTGGCGCGGACCAGGCGGGAGATGTTGAGCGCCTTGCCCAGCCGCCGCCGCTGGCGCCACCAGCCCAGCACCTTGCTCCGCTGTTCGCGCGGCATGGCCGGTGTGATGATCTCGCCGGTCTGCGCAAACGGCACGCCATCTGCCACCAGTGCGGCCGCCAGCAGACCCGTGAAGTGCGCCGGGTTCAGCTCCAGGATCGAGTTCTCGCGCCCCGGCTTCTCCACCCGCAATTCGGCCTTGTAGGTCTGGCGGAACAGCGCCCGCCAATAATCGCCCTCGGTGCCGTGCACGGGCCCCAGGGCCACGGCCAGCCGCGCAGCGGTGCGTCCGGCGTGTTGTAATGCCTCGCTGATTGCGGCCTGATCGACCGCGCCGCGTGCGAACACCAGCGCCGCTGGCTGCACGAAACGCGCCCACACGGTGGTGTCGCGGCTTTCCCCCCGGCAGGCCGCCGCAAACTTGGCCAGCGTCATCGTGGCAATCTTGGCGCGCAGGGTGCGGCCGTCATGCTCCCATTCGCGATAGGACACGCGCGGCCACATCCCTCGCTCCGGCGCACCGGGCAGTAGCACGTAATAGTCGATCACCCCGTCCAGCTCGCCCGTGCGCAGGTTGGAGCCGTAAAACAGCACGGCGCAGGCACCTGCCTCATCGGCCAGCCGGGCGGCAAACTGGCGGATCGCCGGTTGGACCTCGCGCCCCAGCGCCGCCGAGACGCGCGCGCCAAGATCGGCCGTCATGGAACGATGAAGCGCAGCCGGGGTCCGGCAAACACGCGGTAATGGCCCGGCGGAAAAGCCTCGCCATCGAGGATGAAGGCTTCCGACAATTCGATCTCGAACCCCTCGCCGCCGTGGACGTGCATCCCCTTGCGCAGCACCGATGGCGCGATCTTACCGCGGAAGATCAGCGGCAGGCGCACCAGGATGGAGCGGCGCGGATTGTCGAGCACGGCCAGCCGCACCGGGGCCTGCAAGTCGCCAAACGGCTTGAGTCCGGCGGGAAACCCTTCCAGCGAGGACGCGAATACCATGAACCGTTCACTGGCCGGCGCGCCGCCGGCGTGAGGCAGTTCCTGTCCGCCATCGACCCGCAGGCGGATGCGACTGGTCTGGCGCCACGGG
>JAZKFK010000290.1:0-3234 GCA_040386475.1 Pseudomonadota bacterium
GCATCTTGTGGAAGCCCGCGCACACGGTATCGGCACCCGCCTATTTTCGCGAAGGCGTGACGCGCTGGATCAGCGGGGGCGCCTTTCCCGGGCTGGGGCTGACTGCCCTGGTGCCGCAAGACGATGGCTCGATGATCAGCGACGGGCTGGCCTTGTTCACTGGGCAGGAACTGGTGCTTGACCCGGCCATCGCGCACGACCGCCCGCAGGCAGCCAAGCTGGCGGTGCGCCTGCTCCATTGGCTGGTTGAAACGGGGCGGATCGAACAAAACCAGTCGCTGACCGGACCATCGGGAGAAACGCTGATGCTGGAGCCGGACCTGCAGCAGGGCCTGGTCCGCGTCTGGAGCGGGTCACGATAAGCGACCGGCATGGAACGTCCCTGGCGCTCCGCATGGCGGCGCCGGCTGCGCGTGGGCCGCTGTCGTTCGGCGCGGTGAATGCGCCCGGTGCGCCCGGCTATCGGGCCGGGATGCAACGCCATCAGCTGTTGCCACGCCAATTGCTTACCCGCAGCTGGTTTTCCCGGCTGGTCGACAGCCTCGGCCGAGAGCGGCTGGGGATTGACGATTTTCGCAGCAACGGCCTGCTGTTGCCGGCCGTGGAGCAAGCAGCGCAAGTGCTGGGCCTGCCGCTCCATCGCGGTCCGCACACCCATTACAACCAGGTGGTGCTGGAACGCGTGGGACAGATCGAGGCTGGCTGGCAGACCGGCCACTTGCGCAATCCTGATCTGGCGCAACGTGAACTGGTGATGCGGCTGCATCTGTTACAGCAGGCCCTCCGCCGCAGTCTGCTGCAACCCAGGGCCACCTTCGCCCGGCTCAACCTGCGCGATCCGCGCTGGCAAACCCTCGACTTCAGCGATCTGGACGCCATGGCCGAGGCGCTGTGGGCGGCCAGCGACCCAAAGCCTTAGCGCGCAAGATTCCGGTGCCAGAAACTTCAGCGCTCGGCCTGCAAGGCGTCCCAGTTTTGAGCCAGTAAGTCATGCCGCTGGCGGGGATTGCCCTGGGCGCGAAACTGATCGTGCAAATGCCGGGCAAGATCGCCGAGGCGCGCGTTGTCGAAATTGGCTGCAACTCCGGTCAGCCGGTGGAGCTGGCTGGCAATCGCCGTCCAATCGGTCTCAGCGGCGCGTTGGGGAGGGGTCGACAGCGCAGCCTGGAGACTGGCGAACAGCGAAGCCTTCCGCCGGTTGTAGCGCTCCTCAAGATCACACAGTTGCGCGAGGCCGGGCGACAGGGCGACCTGTCCCGATTCCGGCACCGATTCGCACATGTGTTCTGGCGAACAGGAAGTGGCATCATAATCCGTGCCTGCCACGACCATCGGCAAGCGGACGGTGAAGCAACTGCCCAGGCCCGGGGCGCTTTCCAGCGAAATCTCGCCGCCCATGGCATTCACGATGCGGCTCGCCAGGGCCAGGCCCAGCCCGGTGCCGGAAGTGGTGCGACCGGACGGGGCCGTGCCGACCTCATGCCGGAAGAAGGGCTGAAAGATCGCCGCTTGTCGTTCGCGGGCGATGCCGATGCCGGAATCGATCACTGAAATCGCCAGTTGCGAGCCGCCAGCCGTCTGCGCCACGCGCGCCTGCACTTCGATGGTGCCCCGCTGGGTAAACTTGACCGCATTCCCCACCAGATTGAGCAGCACCTGGCGCAACCGTGTGCGATCGAGCACCACCTGGGGTGGCACGGCATCGTCCACCATCAGCGACAAGGCCAGCCCGCGCGTGCGCGCGCTCGCCCGCATCAGGTTGACGTGATGGTCCAGAACCTCGCGCAGGTCAGTCGGCTCGGCGAGCAATTGCAGGCCGGCCGCATCTATCCGGGTCACGTCCAGTACGTCGCCCAGCAAGCGGATCATGGTGCGGCCGCTGTCGGCAATCAGCTCTGCCTGGTGTTGCTGGTCCTCGGCCAATGGGGCGCCAACCAGCTGTTCGGCCAGCCCGACCATGCCGCTGGTGCGGGCGCGGATGTCCTGGCACAGGATTTCCAGCATCGCCGCTTCGCCGTGCAGGGGGCTGGCGAGGCTGGCGGGCAGGACGAGCGGTTCCGGACGCAGCGCAAACCCGCGTGGCCACCGCCAGGCAAGACCGGCGATGGCTATCAAGGACAAGGCAAGAGCTAGGTGTTCGGCCATGGTTCCGGTCGCAGTGAAAGCTGCGACCGGTCATGGCATTGCCAGGTTTGGCAAAGGGCTGGCCCATTACCCCGCAAGATCACGTAGTCGTCCGGTTCAACCCGTTGGCGCTGACGATCCGTTGGCGGCAGAGAGTATCGCCCGCACGCTGGCAGCGGCAACGTCCTCGTCGATCCCTACGCCCCAGATTGTCCGGCCATCGGGCAGGCAGCATTCAAGGTAGGCAGCGGCGCGCGCATCGGCGCCCTGGCCCAGCGCGTGTTCGGTATAATCCAGCACTTCGAGTTCCAGCCCGAAAGCATCGTGCATGGTGGCCAGGACGCTGGAAACCAGCCCCTTGCCACGACCAGAGACGCTTTGTTCAACTCCGTCCACGGCGATCGTACCGCTGAACAGCCGGTCGCCATCGCCAGCACGGCCTTCCTCGAAATCAACCAGGCGGAAGCGGCGCTTGTCGACCTTCACGTAATAGGCCTGCCGGAAGCACTGCCAGATATCCGCGGCGTTCAGCTCGCGGCCCAGGTCATCGGCCATTTTCTGTACGTGGCGGCTGAAATCGGCCTGCATCCTCTTGGGCAGCTTCAGGCCCTGGTCCTGTTCCAGCACCCAGGCAAAGCCACCCTTGCCGCTTTGCGAATTGACCCGGATGACGGCTTCATAGCTGCGGCCAAGGTCTGCCGGATCAATTGGCAGGTAAGGCACACGCCACAACTGGTCATTGCGCTGGCCTTGCGCTTCAAAGCCCTTCTTGATCGCATCCTGGTGGCTGCCGGAAAATGCCGTGAACACCAGTTCGCCGCCATAGGGGTGGCGCGGATGGACGGGCAGCTGGTTGCAGTATTCGACCGTCTCGATGACCTTGTCGATGTCGCTGAAATCCAGCCCCGGATCGATGCCCTGGGTGTACAGGTTCATCGCCACGGTCACCAGGCAGCAGTTGCCCGTGCGCTCCCCATTCCCGAACAGGCAGCCTTCCACGCGGTCGGCGCCGGCCATCAGGCCCAGCTCTGCCGCGGCCACGCCAGTGCCGCGGTCGTTGTGGGTGTGCAGGCTGATCACCGCGCTTTGCCGGTTGGGCAGGTTGCGGCA
>JAZKFK010000291.1:0-3653 GCA_040386475.1 Pseudomonadota bacterium
GCCATCGCCGCGCCGGGCTTTGCCGCCGATTGCCTGGAAACGCTGGAGGAACTGGCCATTCGCGGGCGCGAACAGTTCACCGAAGCTGGCGGCGAACAGTTTGCCGCGCTCGCCTGCCTCAACGATCGCGAGACCGGCATGGGAATGCTGGAGGCGCTGGTCCGGCGCGAGCTGGCCGGATGGATCTGACGCCTTTCCTGATCCTGTTCGGCATCGTCTTTGCCATCAATTTGATGCCGGCTTTTGGGCCACCGACGTGGTCGGTGATCGTGCTCTATGGTCTCAATTCGGACCTGCCGCTGGCCGGACTGGTGGTGACTGCGGCTGTGGCTTCATCGTCCGGGCGTTATCTGCTGGCGCACGGGTTCCGCCTGTTTGCCACCCGGCTATCCGAGAAAACGCGCACCAACCTGGCCGCCGCGCGCGAGGCATTTGAACGCAAGCGGTATCACAACCTGATGGCGCTGCTGTTCTTCGTCTTTTCCCCGCTGCCATCGGCGCAACAATTCGGCGCGGTGGGGCTGGCGGGGGTGCGGATCCTGCCGTTTACGCTGGCGTTTTTCGTGGGGCGGCTGTTCTCATACACCCTCTATGCCGGTGGTGCGGAGCTGGTCGACCAGCAGACCTCGCTGGGAGACGTGTTCCGCGAGAGCCTGACCAGCCCGCTGGGAATTGTTCTGCAAGTGGTCATGCTTGCCGCACTGGTGGCATTGGCCAAGGTGGACTGGACCACGGTGCTGCGCCGCAAGTCCTAGAAGTCGACCATCCTAGAAGTCGATCGCGATCCCGTCCTTCACCCAATCGCCATAGCGGGTAGGGCTGAGGTCCTCGTCCTCCACCGGGGCGGCGGGCACAGGCGCGGGATCGTTGCTCCAGTAGGCCGGTTTCACGAAGCCCTCTGGCCGCTGGGTGGCGCGTTTGGTCATGGTGGCAACATGGGCGCACTGGCCACGCGATGCAATGCCGCCTAAGGGCGGGGCCATGGCCAAACGCCCCGCTTTCCTTTCGTCCGATCCCGCCGGATTGCCCGCCCGCCGCGCCGCCTTGCGGCTGATGGACGCCGTGCTGCGCCGGGGCGAGACGCTGGACGTGGCCGAACACGCCGCATTGCAGGGCATGCGCGGCCCGGCCGACCGGGCGCTGGCCCGCGCGATTGTGGGCGAGAGCCTGCGCTGGATGGTGGATCTGGATGCACTGATCGATTCGGCGACAGCCAACCCGCTCGCGCCCGATGCCAAGGCACGCGCCGTGCTGCGGATGATGCTGGCACAATGGCTGCGGCTGGAAACGCCGCCGCACGCCGTGGTGGCAACCGGGCTGGAACTGCTCGACGGTGGCCCCCGGCGGCTGGCGCACGGGGTATTCTCCACGCTGAACAAGCAGGCGGTGACCCTGCCGCCGTTCCCCACCCTGCCCGCGCCGGTGATCGCGCGCTGGGGTGATCTGGCGGCGCAAGTTGCCCCCGGCCTCGCCACGCCGCCGCCGCTGGACCTGACGCTGAAGGACCCTGCCGCCACGGCAGAATGGGCCGGGCGGCTGGAAGGAACCTCGCTTGCCCCCGGCCACGTACGGCTGGCGCGCGGCACCAAGGTGGAAGATCTGGCCGGTTATGCCGATGGCGCATGGTGGGTGCAGGATCTGGCCGCCACCATCCCCGCACGTCTGCTGGGCGCGGGTAATGGTCGCCGCGTGCTTGACTTGTGCTGCGCTCCTGGCGGCAAGACGCTGCAACTGGCGGCGCAGGGCTGGCAGGTCACCGCGCTGGATACCAGCGCCAAGCGGCTGGAGCGGGTGCAGCAGAACCTGGCGCGCACCGGCCTTGTTGCCGATCTGGTGCAGGGCGATGCGCGGGATTGGGTGGGCGAGGCGCCGTTTGATGCCGTGCTGCTGGATGCGCCGTGCACCGCCACCGGCACCTGCCGCCGCCATCCGGACGTGCTCCACCGCATTGGCCCGGCGCAGATCGCCCAGATGGCGGAGTTGCAGGCGCTGTTGCTGGACCACGCGCAAAGCCTGGTCGCGCCGGGCGGACGGCTGATCTACGCCACCTGTTCGCTGGAACCGCAGGAAGGCGAGGAACAGGCGGCGCGTGTATCTCTCACGCCTGATCCGATCACGCCGGACGAATTGCCGCAGGGTTTGTTGCCCACGCCGCAAGGCTGGCTGCGCACCCATCCCGGCATGCTAGCCGAGCAGGGCGGGATCGACGGGTTCTTCATCGCCCGCTGGCAGCGCGGCTGATTAACTCCAAAGTAACCATGCCCGGAAGGGCCTTGGCGACCATATCTGCGCTAAACCTGCGGGCATGTCGCTTTCCGCCCTCACTTCTTCGCGAGCCGGTGGCCCACCTCCGGTAGGCGGTGACTGGGGCGATTCGCCCTATGGCAGCCTGATCACGCTGGGGCCGCGCACGTTCAAGAAAAAGCCCGTGCTGATGCTCGATCCCGATGAACTGGCCAAGGCGCACCTGGCCATTGCCATGGGCGGGGCCGAGATCATGGAGACCATGCCCGACCCGGTGGAAGCGCCGCGTCCGCGCCAGCCTGCCATGCTGCTGGGCCTGGCCCCGATGGGTGCCGAGGAAGCAGACGAGGACTTGTCCGCCTATCCCGCCGAAGCTGCTGCTGCCGATGTCGCCGTGGAAGAAGAGTGGGACGAACCGGCCGAGGAAGAGGCCGACGAGCAGGTATGGGTGCCGGAAGACGAGCCGGAAGATGGGCCGGAAGAAGACTTCGCCGAAGAGTTCATGCCGCTTGCAGCCGAGGACGAAGGCCTGCCCGAGGACGAAGATCCGGCCGGGCCGGAAGCTTTGGCGCCAATGGCACCCGCATCCTTGGCGGAACCTGCGCTTCCGTCCATCGAAGAACAGATGGAACGGATGCGTGAGCGGCTGGCCCGTCGCGCGGCCGCTGTGCCGGCCCCGACCCTGACCTCGATCCCGACCTCGATCCCAGCCCCGATCCCAGCCATCGCGCCGGAAGTCCCGGCAGTGCCCGCGGTGGTCGAAGCGCGCGTGCCCACCATCCAGCGCATCGAGATCGACGACTGGTCACAGCGCGAATCGCTCCAGGGCTTCATTCCGCCGCAGGAACGCGATGTGGCCCCGAACGCTGAGCCGGATGCTGAACCGCCCGCCCGCGTGGCTGCCGCGCCTGAACCTGTCCACTTGCCAGAATCTTCTGTGCTGCCCCCCGTCGCATTCGCCCCAGCCGAACCGCCGCGTACCGAACCCACGCCGCTTGAGCCTATGGCCGGAGCACCCGTGTTCGATGAGCCGCAGGGGCAGGACGAGCCCGCCGATCTGCTCGATCTTGGCGCTGACCTGATGGCCGAGGAAGCCGCGCTCAACGCCTGGCAGGACCCCGTGGTGCCGGTAACGCGCCGCTCCAGCCCGATCCGCGAACGCTTGCGCGATTCGCTCGCCCAGCAAGAGGCAGCGGCCGAAGCCGGCCCCAGCCTGCTGGCGCGCCTGTGGGGCTGGCTGCGGGGGCGCTTCTAGCCCTTCACCCGCGCCGCAAAGCTCTTGCGCAATTTCATCAGCTTGGGCGGGATTACCGCCAGGCAATAGGGATTGCGCTGGCCTTCACCCTGCCAGTATTCCTGGTGATAGGCTTCCGCCGGATACCACGTGGCCGGACCTTCGATGGTGGTCA
>JAZKFK010000292.1:0-1662 GCA_040386475.1 Pseudomonadota bacterium
CCGTCAACCGGCTGGCCCTTGATCATGTCGGCACCGTAATGCTCGAACGCCGGGGCTTCGGTGGTTGCAGCGGCATCAGCCGGCGCGGCGGCATCGACAGCAGCTTCCGGTGCAGTCGCGGCTACCGGTGCCGGAACAACGGCAGCGTCTTGCGCCAGGGAAGCTGCCGGAGCAGCGAAAAGGGTCATTGCGGCAGCAACCAGAGTAACGATGTGGAGCCGCTTGCGGGCGAATTCGCCGAAGATCATCAGTTCAACGCTTTCCGTTCTGTTACGGGCGCACGACAGGCCCCAACCACACCCTGGAGGGGCGTATGCGGCGCGCCTATACGCCCGCTTGCCCCGTGTCTCAAGCGCTTCTAGGGAGATTTTTCACGATTGGCGAGGCAGGCTTTGGTCCTGCTTGATAGCAATCCACACAAAGGCAGACACAACACCCATGACCGAAGATGAGGTACTGGCCGAATTCCGCAGTTGCCACGCCCTGCTGGAAGGGCATTTCAAGCTCTCCTCGGGCCGCCACTCGGCGCATTACCTGCAATGCGCCCGCGTGCTGATGAACGGCGAGCGCGCCTCGCGCCTGGCGCTGGCACTGGCCCAACGCCTGCCGCGTGACCTGCGTAGCAAGATCGATCTGGTGATAAGTCCGGCGATGGGCGGCCTGATCATCGGCCACGAGATGGGCCGCGCGCTGGGCAAGGACGCGATCTTCGTGGAACGGCCCACCGGCACGTTCGAACTGCGTCGCGGCTTTACCATTCCGGCAGGCGCGCGCGTGCTGATGGTGGAGGACGTGGTCACCACCGGCCTCTCGAGTCGCGAGGCGATGGACTGCGTACGGGCCGAGGGCGGCGAGATCGTTGCCGAAGCGGCGCTGGTCGACCGTTCGGCGGGGTCAGTCGATCTGGGCGTGCCGTTCTATCCGCTGGTGGCCATCAACTTCCCGACTTATGGAGAGGATGAAGTTCCCCCGGAACTGGCCGCCGTGCCGGTAACCAAGCCTGGCAGCCGCGCCGAGAAGGCCTGACATGACCAATGTCCTTAACCCGGGCCGTCTGCGCCTTGGCGTAAACATCGATCACGTGGCGACGATCCGCAACGCGCGCGGCGGCGACCATCCCGATCCGGTGCGCGCGGCACAGATCGTGGCGGCGGTGGGTGGCGATGGGATTACCGCGCACCTGCGCGAAGACCGACGGCATATCCGCGACGATGACTTGCGGCGCATCCAGGAAGCGACCGACCTGCCGCTGAACCTGGAAATGGCCGCGACCGAGGAAATGCTCGCCATTGCGTTGGCCCACATGCCCCACGCCGCCTGCATCGTGCCCGAAAAGCGCGAGGAGCGGACCACTGAAGGCGGTTTGGACGCGGCCGGCCTGCATAACCAGTTGGCGCCGATCTGCGCCCGGCTGGCCGATGCGGGGATTCGCGTGAGCCTGTTCATCGAGGCGAGCGAGCGCCAGCTTGAGGCCGCCATGCGCTTGGCTGCCCCGGTGGTGGAATTCCACACCGGCGAATATGCCCACGCCTGGCTCGACGGTGACAACGAGAAGCTGGCGCGCGAACTGAAGCGGGTCACTGACATGGCAGCCCTGGCGGCCAAGAACGGCATCGAGCCGCACGCGGGGCATGGCCTGACTTACGAGAACGTCCAGCCGAT
>JAZKFK010000293.1:0-3469 GCA_040386475.1 Pseudomonadota bacterium
GCTTCCAGGATCTCGCCGGGGCGCAGCAGCGGGCGGATTTCCAGATCGGCCCCGGCCACGCCGCCTTCGCTGGCCGCCACGGCATCGCCGATGCGCTGCTCGCCGCGACCGTAAACGTAGATGACGTCGCCGGTATCCTCGTCGCGCACCACGCCGATATTGCCGCGCGTGCCATGGTCGTGTGCAGCATCCTCCTGCACCTCGACCTGCGTCGCCTCCTGGGATCGGGCTGGATCGGCCGTGAAGGAGACGCAGGCGAGGGCAGCCGTGCCGAACAGGAGAGCGGCACGGGGAGAGAGCTGGGCGGAAGCATAAAACGGACGGTCAAACAAAGCTGTAACCTGACTGGTGATCCTCTGGTCCCAGCCACTTGCTCGGCCTGATCTGGCCATGCCACGTAAATTACGGTAATCGGCTCGTTACAAGGACGTTACAGTGCCTTGGGGAGCAGTGTCCCGGTGTCGGATCCAACCAGTAACGCCGTCCTGGAAGCGTATCGTGCAGAAGCGGCGCGCCTGCTTGCCGCCGGGGTTGGCGGCAAGGCCGGGCGGCTGGCCGAATTGTTCGCCTATCTGGCTGAACGCGGGCCGAATTCGCCTTCCGCAACCCAGGCGGAGATTGCCGCCGCGGTCTTCGGCCAGACCCAGACCGATGCCGACGACGCTACGGTGCGTGTTTACGTCCATCGCCTGCGCAAGAAGCTGGATGACCACTACCGCGATCATCCGCCTGCGCCCGGTGCGCCCGTGCTGGAGATTCCGGCGGGGATCTATGCATTGCAACTGGCGGCGAATTCGATGGTCCCAGCCGTGCAGAATGCTGCTCCCCAAGCTGAGGCACCGCAGGCGTTCCCGCGCAAGTTGCTGGCCTTCGCCGTAGCCGGATTATTGGTCGCTTTCGTGGCCGGCTGGTGGCTCAGCGGGCGCGAGCATTCTGCGCCCAACGACTTGTGGGCGCCGCTGCTCGCCTCGGAACGTCCTGTGTTGCTGGTGCTGGGTGACTATTACCTGTTTGGCGAAATCGACCCCGTCATCCCCGAGAACGGTCGGCTGATCCGCGATTTCCGCGTCAATTCGGCCGAAGATCTGCTGCGTCTGCAAGGTAGCGAGCCCGAAAAATATGGCTCTGCCGAGGACGTGGGCCTCAATTACCTGCCGTTCCAGAGCGCGTATGCGCTGCAACACGTGGCGCCCCTGCTTTCGGGCGAGGGCAAGGCGGTGGAAGTGGTCCCGGCGTCGGATGTTACCGCCGAAATGCTCGCCACGCATGATGTTGTCTATGTCGGGCTGCTGTCCGGCCTTGGCTTGCTGGAGGATATCGTCTTTGGCGCGAGCAGCAGCCTGCGGGTGGGCGAGACATACGACGAGATCCACGACAAGCGCAGCGAACAGCGATGGATCAGTGACGAGGCAATGCGCATTGCCGCACCGGTGTTCTACCGCGACTATGCCTATGTGGCCCGCTTCCATGCCACCGGCGGCGCGCTGGTGACCGTGGTGGCCAGTGAGCGGGTGACCGGCCTGCGCGGCATTGGCCCCATCGTCAGCGCGCGACACTTGCCCGATGAATTGGCGAACGTAGCGGGCGGTGACGGTTTCGAGGCATTGATCCAGTTCACCGGCCAGCAGGGGGCCGACTTGTCCGAACAGCTGGTGCTGGTGCGCGAACGGCGCTGAGGTAGGGTATCGGGCCTAAATCCCGTAGAGTTTGCTCCCTCCCATTAGCTTGCCATTCATGGCTCGCATCCTACATTGGACGCTCTGAAAGGATGCTTCCTGCGATGAGCGACAACCGCGAGCCTGAAAACACTCCCAATCCCTGGATCAAGAGCCTGATGATCTGGGGCGCCATCTTCATGGGCCTGCTGCTGGTGGTCTCGCTGTTTGGCGGTGGCTCGCAGTCCAGCGGCACACGGATCTCCTATTCGCAATTCCGCGAGAAGGTGGCCGAAGGCAGCGTGCAGGAAGTGACCATCGGGCAGGACGTGATCACCGGCACGTTCAAGAATGAACAGCCGTTCTCCACCATTCCCGTATTCAACGATGCCGGCCTGCCTGCCCTACTTGAAGGCGCTGGCGTAGACTATACCGGCGCGGCGCCCGATGGCGGCAGCCTGCTGATGGTGATGCTGATCAACGTGTTGCCGTTCCTGCTAATCCTGGGTGTGGCCTTCTTCGCGCTGCGCCAGGTGCAGAAGGGTGGCGGTTCCGGGGCCATGGGCTTTGGCAAGTCCAAGGCCAAGCTGCTTACCGAGAAACAGGGCCGCGTAACGTTTGACGACGTGGCGGGCATTGATGAGGCGCGCGAGGAATTGCAGGAGATCGTGGAGTTCCTGCGCGATCCGCAGCGCTTTTCCAAGCTGGGCGGCCAGATCCCCAAGGGCGCGCTGCTGGTCGGCAGCCCCGGCACCGGCAAGACGCTGCTGGCACGCGCCATTGCGGGCGAGGCGCGGGTGCCGTTCTTCACCATCTCCGGCTCGGACTTTGTCGAAATGTTCGTGGGCGTGGGCGCCAGCCGCGTGCGCGACATGTTTGAACAGGCCAAGAAGAACGCGCCGTGCATCGTGTTCATCGACGAAATTGACGCCGTGGGGCGCCATCGTGGCCACGGACTGGGCAATTCCAATGATGAGCGCGAGCAGACACTGAACCAGCTGCTGGTGGAGATGGATGGCTTCGAGGCGAACGAAGGCATCATCATCATCGCCGCCACCAACCGTCCCGACGTACTGGACCCCGCGCTGCTGCGTCCCGGCAGGTTCGACCGCCAGGTTGTGGTGCCGATCCCTGATGTGGACGGGCGTGAGAAGATCCTCTCGGTGCACATGAAGAAGGTGCCGCTGGCGCCCGATGTGAACCCGCGCACCATCGCGCGCGGCACGCCCGGCTTTTCCGGTGCGGACCTCGCCAACCTGGTCAACGAGGCTGCCCTGCTGGCCGCACGGCGCAACAAGCGCCTTGTCGCGATGCAGGAGTTCGAGGACGCCAAGGACAAGGTCATGATGGGCGCCGAGCGCCGGTCAATGGTGATGACCGACGACGAGAAGAAGATGACCGCCTATCACGAGGCCGGCCACGCCGTGGTCGCCATGCACGAGGCGGCCAGCGATCCGATCCACAAGGCCACCATCATCCCGCGCGGCCGTGCGCTGGGCATGGTGATGCGCCTGCCGGAACGCGACAATTACTCGTATCACCGGGACAAGATGCACGCCAACCTCAGTGTCTCCATGGGCGGGCGCGTGGCCGAGGAGCTGATCTTCGGGCATGACAAGGTATCATCCGGCGCTTCTTCGGACATCCAGTATGCTACCGGCCTGGCGCGCAACATGGTCACCCGCTGGGGCATGTCCGACAAGCTGGGGCCGCTGCTGTATGAAGAGACGCAGGAAGGATACCTGGGTTACGGCGGGAGCCAGCGGACCATGCACTCGGCCGATACCAACAAGCTGATCGACGCCGAAATCCGT
>JAZKFK010000294.1:0-13888 GCA_040386475.1 Pseudomonadota bacterium
AATACTGGTTTTCGATGTAGATGAACTTGCGGGCACCGGCGATCTGGCGGGCATAGAGTTGCTCGATCTCGCTGATCTGCGGGCAATCACCATGTTCTGCACGCGTGCGGGAAATGCCGATCTCCACGTCGGTGAATTGCGGCTCCAGTTCCTCGGGCCAGGCGCTCTCGTCCTGCGGGGTGCAGCGTTCCAGCGCGGTACCGCCAGCGTGTTCCCAGCGGGCATGGCCAAGATCGGCCAGGGCGACGGCAACCTCGCCCTCCATCATCATCGACATGTCGTGCCACGGGCCGTGCTTGGCCCGCCCCGGTCCGCGCCGGCGCTTGTCATCAGGCAAATGCTCGGGCGTGTCCCAGCGTCCGATTGTCATGTCGATGCCGCCGCACACGGCAAACCGCTCGTCAATCACCACCAGCTTCTGGTGATGGCTGCAGCCCAGCGGATGGGCGGTATCAAACTTGAAATCGATCCGCTTGTGCGGCGCCCAACGAATCAGATCGAGCGCCATGGTGCCGCGCGTTACAAAGGCGAGCGCGCCACCACTCCACTTGAGGATGCGTATTTCCAGCCGCGGTTTGGTCCGCGCCAACCAGGGGATAAAACTGCCCAGGCGGCGCGGATAGCCAGCCTTGCGGCCCTTCTGCCACCAGCGGCGCCCCAGAGTAAGGTGGATGCGGGTGTCAAAATCCCATCCGATCAGGAACACGCGCTGGCGGGCGCGCAGCATGGCCTGCTGGATCAGGGCAAAATAATCCTCGCCATCGACGATAAGGCTGGCCTTGCTGGCGTGTGCAAAACGCCACACTCCAGGCTCGACCGACACATCGACTTCATCAACTTTGGTGGCGGATATGTCCCCGGTTTCCATCCTTGCTCAACCCAGCCTATTCCTTGGCGTCTTCCTTCTTCTCGGGCGTGATTTCGGCAGCAGCCTTCTCGGCTTTCTTCCGCCGCTCGAACACCTGCTTCATGTAGTTCTCGTCCTCACTGGTCAGGTGCTTGGAGAATTCGGGGAAGTGCTCTTCCTCCTCCTCCTTGATGTGGTGGAGGTACTCGTCACGCAGGGTCTTGAACTTGGTCAGCCAGCCACTGCTGGCCATGTCGCTGGCGGCCAGATCGTTGAGCATTTCCTCGATCTCGTGATGCTCGGCCACCGAATGGCGGGTATCCTCGGTGGTCGGGGGCTTGCGCATCATTGTGGAATACAGCGCCTGCTCTTCCGCCGCGGCGTGGCCCTTGGCCTCCTTGGTGAACTGTTCGAACAGCGCTGCGCGTTCATCACTGGCCCCGTGCGTTTCGCCAAGGCGGGCCAGGATGTCGCGGTGCTTGTCGTGGTCTTCCTTCAGGCGGGCGAAGATGTCCTGCGTGGCCATGATAGATTGGTTCCCTGCTGTGGTCGCAGAGATAACCAGCAAGCAACGGCGCGGTTCCGGTGGCCGGAGGCTGGAAATACGAAAGCCCGCCTCCTACCGGAGACGGGCTTTGGTAATGGTGCGCCCGGAAGGATTCGAACCTCCGGCCCCCAGATTCGTAGTCTGGTGCTCTATCCAGCTGAGCTACGGGCGCGCATTGGAGGGGGCCACATAGGGGGGGCATTCCGGCTTGGCAAGGCCCTTATCGACCAGCCTGTCGGCAAACGAACGGTCCATTGGCGGCATCAGCAGGGCCTCTATCCCGGACCGGCTGAACCAACCCCATTGCTGGCCCTCCAATCCATCAATCGTGCCGGTCCAGCGGGTGCAAGTGTAAAGAAACAGGACGATGCCCGCAGCCTCGCCTTCATCTTCCAGCAAGGCGGGTTGCAGGTCCCCCGGATGGACTTGGATCCCCAGCTCTTCAAGCACCTCGCGACACAACGCAAGTCGCGGATTTTCCCCGATTTCCACCTTACCACCGGGAAATTCCCACAGCCCACCGTGATGCTTGTCCAGCGGCCTTTGCTGCAGCAGGAAACGCCCTTCCGTGTCGGCCAGTGCCAAGGCCACAACCGGCGTCCATGTCGATCCACTTGCCAATCGATCACTCCAAATAAACGGTTCGTTAGGATTTGAGTGGCACTTATTTAAGTATCAGATCCTGCAAGAAGGCCAGGCCCATGCAAGTGCCGACCATACTGAAGCTAATTTTGACCGATGATCGCGCTGCGACCGCCATTGAATATGGCTTGATCGTTGCTCTCATCGCCATTGCCATCGTGGGATCTCTCGATTCCCTCAATGGCGGGATCACCGAAATGTACGGCCGTGTAGATACGGCCGTATACGATAATCTTGGCAATCATTGAGCCGGATGACCGAAGTTACCCTCACCTACAATAACCGCCCACGAAAGGAATTACCCATGACCTTTTTCAAGAACATGATCCGCGACGAAGCTGGCGCGACCGCAATCGAATATGGCCTGATCGCTGCTCTGGTGGCCGTTGCCGCCATCACCGCGCTCGACAGCCTGGGCGACGAGCTGAGCACGACCTTCTCGACCGTCGACTCGCAGCTCGAATCGGCTAACGGCGCCTAAGGCTCCGCCGATTGACCCGGTTCCTTCCGGGTCAGGCAAAAGATCGGGGCGGCAGGGAAACCTGCCGCCCCGATCTCATTTGTGGCTTCCATTCAGCGTGAGCGGACGACAATCTTGTACCGCTGGCCGGGCACCACGGTGGCGGTGCCGGACAGACCGTTGAGCACGCGGAAGCGCGCTTCCTGGCCATCGGTATAGGCCATCCGGCGGGCCAGCGTCTGCACGGTGTCGCTGCGCGTGGCAGTGATCACGTCAAGCGCGCGGGGCACCACTTGCGCGGCCTCCTGCGCGGTTACCCGGCGCATCGAATTGAACATCGGGTTGAACACTGTGGCCTGACCGGCGGGCGTGATGGCTGCAAAGTGATAGGCCTTGCCGCCGCCAAAGTCGTAAGCGATCACCGATACGTCCACTTGCTGCTGGCCATTATTGACCCGCGCGCCGCCGATCATTGCCGGCAGGCCGTTGACCGTGCTGCGCTGCATCGTTTGCGGGGCCAGCTGCTGCTGTTCACCACCCAGCGCGCGGAAAACGGCGCGCACATAGGTATCCAGGTTGCCATCGAACGCGGCCGTGCTGAACTGCGCACGCCCGGCATCGCCGTTGATCGACACCGCGCGGGTGGAATTGACCATATAGAATCCGGCGGGTGCGGCAAACGACAGCCGCAGTTCGGGATGGACGAATTGCTGGCCCTCGATCACGCCCTGCGCGGGATCGTCACCATACATCAGGCCATCGACCCGTTGCAGGAAAGTCTCGCGGTTTGTGATCCCGGTGCCGCTGCCGGCGCGGGTCAACGCGTTGCGTACGCGGCTGGCGGGATCGGGGTGGGTGGAAGCCCAGGCCGGCATCGAGGCATTGCCCTGCCCCTGCAATTGCGCATCGAGCGAGTTCTGCGCCGCCAGGCTGCTGAGCAGGCTGGCCATCGCATGCGGATCGTAACCCGCCCCGGTCAGGTACTGCACGCCAAGGTTATCGGCCTCCAGTTCCTGCGTGCGCGAAAACTTGAGGGTGAGCAGTTGCGAGCCTTGCAGCGCGGCCTGGCTGATCTGCTGGCCCAACGGGTTATTGCCGCCCAGCAACACGCTGGACAGGATAGCCGCACCGGCACCCAGCAAGCTGTTGCGCTGTGCGCGCGACTGACGGCGGGCCGAGTGGCGTGCCGCCACGTGGCCTACCTCGTGCCCCAGCACGGCTGCCAGTTCGGCCTCATTGTTCATCAGGCCAACCAGCTGGCGGGTGATGTAGACATAGCCGCCTGGCACGGCGAAGGCGTTGTTGATCGAGGAATTGAGCATCGTCACGCGGAAGGCATCAGGCCGCGTGGCCAGCCCGCTCTGCACGGCAATGCCTTGCCCCACGCGCACCACATAATCGCTTTGCGGACCGCTCATCGCGCCGCCGAATTCGTCGAGGAAAGCCTGGTGGTTCTGCGCGCCGACCTGCGCTTCGGCCGGGCTGATGGGATCACCGGCGCGCACGCGCTGGGCGGTGGCAGAAGTGGTCGCGCAAGCTGACAGGGCCAGCGCGGCAGTGCCTGCCAAGGCCAGGCGTTTGGCAAGCGGATGGGTAATGGTGGGCATGTACAGGCTCCCCGAGGTCTTGTTATCCATCACCAGTGTTGGCGAGGATGGGCTGCCAAAGCAACCACCGGCGGACCTTGGGGTTCCCGTCGCCGTGCGTCAGAGCGTGGTGCCGATGGCCAGGAAACGCTCCTCGCGGCGGCGGCGCAAGGCCTCGGGCGTCTGCCCGGCCAGCCCGTCCAGTTCGGCCCCGATGGCAGCGCCCAGTGCAGCGGCAGCGGCAGCCGGATCGCGGTGCGCCCCGCCCTTGGGTTCGGGCACGATGCGATCGATCACGCCCAGGCCCAGCAATTCCTGCGCAGTCATGCGCATGGCTTCGGCTGCTTGCGGCGCCTTTTCAGCCGTGCGCCACAGGATCGAGGCACAGCCTTCAGGACTGATTACCGAATAGACTGCGTGTTCAAACATCAGCACCCGCTCGGCAGAGGCCAGCGCCACCGCGCCCCCTGATCCACCCTCGCCCACGATTGCGGCCACCATCGGCACGCCCAGCGCCAGGCACGCCTCGGTGCTGCGGGCAATTGCCTCAGCCTGCCCGCGTTCCTCCGCCTCGATGCCGGGGAACGCGCCCGAGGTATCGACCAGCGTAACCACTGGCAGGCCGAAGCGGTCGGCCAGTTCCATCAGGCGGATGGCCTTCCGATAGCCTTCCGGCTTGCCCATGCCGAAGTTGTGGCGGATGCGGCTCTCGGTGTCAGAGCCCTTCTCGTGCCCGATCAGCACCACCTTGCGGCCGTCCAATGTGGCCAGGCCGCCCATGATCGCTTCGTCATCGCCGTACAAACGATCCCCGCCCAGCGGCAGGAAATCGCTGAAGCAGAAGCCCACGTAATCCTTGAAATGTGGCCGCGCGGGGTGGCGGGCCACTTGCGTCTTCTGCCACGGCGACAGCGCCGCGTAGGTGGTGGAGAGCAGTTCCGCGCTCTTCTTTTCCAGCCGGGCCAGTTCCTTGTTGATGTCCACTGCGCCATCATCACCTGCCGCAGCACGCAGCTCGGCAATCTTGGCTTCGATCGCGGCGACCGGCTTTTCGAATTCGAGATAGGTAATCATGCCGCCCGCGCTAACTTGAAGGGGCGCGCCCTGCAAGAGGATGTCGCTCATTTACCAGCGCCACCAGCCGCGCGGCATCGACATGGGTATATATCTGGGTGGTGGCGATATCGGCATGGCCGAGCAGCGTCTGCAGCACCCGCAGGTCTGCCCCCCCTTCCAGCAAGTGCGTGGCAAAGGCGTGGCGCAGCACGTGCGGCGAGATGCGCGCAGGATCGAGCCCGGCGCGAGCGGCGAGGTCTTTCAGCAGCTGGAACAAGCGGATGCGGGACAGGTGCTTGCCGGTGGAGGGAAACAGGAAAGCCGGCGTAATGCCCGGATCGACCCGCAAGACCAGCCAGCGCCCCAGCGCCGCCTGCGCCCGGCGCGACACGGGGACCATGCGCTGGGCCGAGCCTTTGCCGGTTACGGTCAGGAACGGCGCATCGCGTGGCACGGCCGACAGTGGCAGGCTGACCAGTTCGGTCGCCCGCAGGCCCGAGCCATAAAGCAGTTCCAGCAAGGTGAGCAGGCGAACGGCTTCGGGCCGGTCACCCGCCGCCGCCTCCTCGGCCGTGGCGAACAGCCGGGCGATATCCTCATGGCTGAGGATCTTGGGCAGCGGACGGCGGCTGGCGGGACGCGGCAGGGCTGCGCTGGGATCGTCCTTGCGCCAGCCATCATCCACCAGAAAGCCGTAGAACTGCCGCAAGGCCGAGCTTTTGCGCGCCACGCTGGATGGGGCGAGCGCCGCCCACTTGCCAGCCAGCGAGGCCAATGCGGTGCGGTCGGCTGCAACAAGGTCGCCCACCAGTTCCTCGGCGCCGGCCAGGTCGCGGGCATAGGCTGCCAGCGTGTTGGCCGCCGCGCCGCGTTCGGCGGCGAGCATGGCAAGGAAGCTGTCGATCGCCGCGCTGATCGCCCTACCCTCTCGCCACGGCCTCCGCCGCGATCATGCGCGCTTCCGCGCCGAGGCCGGCGGCATTGAGTGCGCGCACGATGTGGAACAGGTGGCGCGGCGTCATCCGCTGCCAGCTGTCGCCCTGCATGCCAACTCCGGCCAGCAGCGCCACCATCGCCGGATTGCGCAATTCTCCGGCGCGGTCGATCCGCTGGCTCCACGCGCTGTCGCTGGTGAGGCGGACACCCATGTCGCTGGCCAGGTCATTCACCGCGCCACTGTCCAGCCGCCCAAGCCCGGCAAGGCCGGCCAGCAGGAAGGCTGACTTGCGCGCGCCTTCGCTGACGTCATCTTCGTAAAACGTCGATACGTCACCGGCGCTAACCTGGTCATTGCCGCTCCGGCTCAAGGCGATCAACGCCCATCCCAGACTGCCGTCATCGACCACATTGCCCCAGCGCGCGGCGTTGCGATCAAGCCCCGCGGCCAGCATCGAGGCGATCAGTTCTCCGGCATCGTCGGCCAGCGCGGCATCCACCGGCACGCGCGCGGCGGCATAGGCGGTCAACACCCGCCGCCCGTAATTCACATCGCCGTCCCACAAACGGCGCATGGCCGCCACGCGCCCGGCCGGGTCGGCCACATAGGCATTGCGCAGCAGGATGGCAGGTTGCTTGTCGCCATCGTCGAGTGCGTCATTGGCATAAAGCTGGCCATAAAGGTCAACCATCGCGGTGGTTGAAAACACGCCGCGCGCGCCTGCCACGTCTGCCGAGCGCAAGCGGCGCAGCAGCGGCACGGCGGGAGTGACCGCAGAAGACAGCGCCAGTCGCGCCGGAACGGCATTGGCCAGGCCTTCGGGCACGTCGACCCCCAGCGCATTGGCCAAGGCAAAGCGCCAGGGCGTCAGCTCGTCGATGCCGTCCCATTCGATGTTGACCGCGCGATCGCCCTCACCCGCAGCCCCGGCAAAGCGCTGCGCCAGCCGCACGTCGATCTCGTCGGTTCCCTCGGCCCCCAGCACGCGCTGCAGGCGGCGATAGGCGTCGCGGGTGTCGCCTTCGTATGCGTCGCACATGGCCTTGGCCATGGTCCACTCGGCATCGTCGCGGATGGTCGGCTGCAGCTGGCTGACCGGACAGATCCCCAGGAAATCGCCCGTGCCGACATAGGCATCGAACGCCGCATCGGTCAGCGCGCGATCGTAATTGCTGCCCTCGATATCCTGCACCAGCGAGCGGGCGACCTGCATCTCGCCCATGCCGTTCAGCACCTTGGCGCGGAGCGCGGCGAATTCCACCGGGCTCATCCCGGCAGGCGCATTGAGGCGGCTGGCAAGTGCGCGGCGCACCAGGATATGGCCCCAACGCGAGACCATCGGCCCGCGCGTGCCCGCCAGCGCGGCACGCACCAGCGCGGCGGGCTGGCCGGCCAGCGAGTTGTAGGCAAAGCCGCCCTCGCTGCTGGCGATCACGCCAATCCGTTCCAGCGCGCGGCGGGCACCCGGCGGCACATCGAACTTGGGCTTCAGGCCCAGCAGTTCATCAAGCTCGTCCTCCTCCATCGCTTCCAGTTCGGCCAGCGAGGGGAAATCGGCCGGCAGACCGGCGATCACGGCGGAAGGATCGGTCATCGGCGCGGTCACGCCGGGCAGAGGCTGCACCACCGGAGTTGATCCGGGCTGCACTGCCGCCGAAGCTGCGGGCCGCGGCGCAGTTGTCTGGCGCGGAGCCGGTGCCTGCGTGGCGCGCGGGCCGGGAGCCGGCGCGGGCTGCGCGGGCGGATCGTTGAAAACATCGGGCAGCAGGTCTTCGGGCTGGGCCATTAACGACCAGACCGGCGCGAGAGACGAAGTCAGCGCCAGGATGCCGCCGCCAATCAGCCAAACCGCCCGCTTCATGCACCTTGCTCCGTATTTACGACTGGCAATTCCACCGGCTGGACAATCAGCTGCTGTTCCTCGCGCCCGCCGTCAACCCACGCCAACGCCAAAAGCAGCGCCAGCACCCCGATCACGACAATTGCCACAGACTTCCGGCGTTTCGCCACCACTTGCGCTACCTCTTGAGGTTTGCAAGCGCGGTTAGCGCACTTATAGGCCCAACGGCAATGAACAAGACACCGCCCCCGCGCAACGGCTCCCAGCCTGACGCCCAGACCAGGACCGGGCCGGATATCGCGTCCGATCCGGCGCGGCTGGCGGCGCTTGCGGCGCGGATCGATCGGCCGGTGGTGCTGGTGGGCATGATGGGCGTGGGCAAGAGCACGGTGGGCCGCAAGCTGGCGCAAGTGCTGGACCTGCCGTTCGTGGATGCCGACGATGCCATCGTCGAGGCGGCCAAGATGTCGATTGCCGACATGTTCGACCAGCATGGCGAGGCCAGCTTCCGCGATGGCGAGCGGCGGGTGATCGCCCGCCTGCTGGATGGCCGGCGCGGGGTGATCGCCACCGGCGGCGGCGCTTTCGTGCAACCGGACACGCGCGCGCTGATCATGGAGCGCGGCCTGCCGGTGTGGCTGGATTGCGATATCGATACACTGGTGGAACGCGTTGGCCGCAACACCAAGCGCCCCTTGCTGCGCGGCGGCAATGTGCGCGACATCGTCACCCGCATGAAAGCCGAGCGGGAGCCGGCCTATGCCCTGGCCCCGATCCATGTGATGAGCATCAGCGCCCCGCACACGACCACCGTCAACCGCATCCTGGAGGCGCTCGACCAATGCCTGTAATCCCTGTTTCGCTGGCCGGCCGTTCGTATGAGGTGCGCGTGGGCACGGGCCTGCTGGCAGACCTGCCGGGCCAGTGCGGCAAACTGCTGCGTAAGGCTGTGGTGCCGGTGGTAACCGACGAGACTGTGCATGGACTGTGGGGCAAGACGGTGGAACAGGCACTGGCTGCGGGCGGCTACACCGCGCACTGGTTCGTCCTACCTGCGGGTGAAGCGACCAAGAGCTGGGGCAACCTTGAAAAGCTGGTCGACTGGCTGCTGGCCGAGGAAGTGGAGCGCGGCGACCACATCATCGCCCTTGGCGGCGGCGTGATCGGCGATCTGACCGGGTTTGCCGCCAGCGTGGTGAAACGCGGCTGCGGATTCATCCAGTTGCCCACCACGCTGCTGGCGCAGGTGGATTCCAGCGTAGGCGGCAAGACGGCGATCAACACCGCGGCAGGCAAGAACCTGGTCGGCGCGTTTCACCAGCCGTCGCTGGTGCTGGCCGATCTGGACGTACTGGACACGCTCCCCCGGCGCGAGATGGGCGCCGGTTATGCCGAGGTCATCAAGTATGGCATCCTGGGCGACGCGGAGTTCTTCGCCTGGTGCGAGGGCAATGGCGCGGCGCTGATGGCGGGCGATGGGACGGCGCTGGAATACGCCGTCAGCGCCAGCGTGGCCGCCAAGGCGCGCATCGTGGCCGAGGATGAGCGCGAGACCACCGGCTCCCGCGCCCTGCTCAACCTGGGGCACACTTTCGGCCATGCGCTGGAAGCCCAGACCGGCTTTGGCGACCGCTTGCTGCACGGTGAGGCGGTGGCCCTGGGCATGGTGCTGGCGGCGCGCTATTCCGCCCGCAAAGGGTATATTTCGCAAGGCGATGCGGCGCGCATTGCAGTGGCAATCGGCGCTGCGGGGCTCGCCACCGAGATTGCCACTCTGGGCCTGAATTGTACCGGCGAGCAGCTGGCGGCGCACATGCTGCATGACAAGAAGATGGACGCGGGCACCCTGCCCTTCGTGCTGCTGCGCGGCGTGGGCGAGGCGTTCCTCGACAAGCAGGTGGCGCTGGCCGACGTGGCCGAGTTCCTGGGCGCGGAACTCTCAACGAATGTCACTTGATTTGCACCCCTATCGGCGGGATTGAAGCGAGCCGCGCGAAGGGGATCCGCGCACCTGCGAAGCCTTTGGGGGGGTTATGATGCGCCGATACCTGTTGCAGACCTGTGCGCTGGCCGCGCTGTGCGTTGCCCTGCCCGTCCCGTCCGCCTCCGCGCAGGAACGCATCGACACGCGCGGCAACCTGCAACGCGGCGATTCCACGCTGGAATCGGGCGAATGGTACGACAGCTACACCATCGACGTACGCGCCGGTGACCAGATCGATGTGCGCGCCATGTCCAGCGCGTTCGATCCCTACCTGATCGTGCGTGGCCCCACCGATGATGTGCGGTGGGAAAACGACGATGAGGCCGATGGCTCGGTGCAGGCCCGCATCAACGAAACCGCATTGGTCAGCGGGCACTACCGGGTTATCGTCACCAGCTTTCGGGCGGGCGAGGCAGGCAGCTACGAAGTGCGCGGTGGGGCCTCACGCCGCAGCGCGTCTGCGCAGCCGAATTCCACCCCTGCCGCCATCCGGCCCGTGCAGCCGCGCCAAACAGGAAGCGGCGGCGGCTCCGCCCAGCAGGGCACGCTGGCAGCGGGCGACGAACAGCTCAATTCCGGCGAATATGTCGATACCTACCAGATCGACGGGCGCGCCGGGCAGCGTCTGCAGGTCACCCTCAGTTCCACCGCCTTCGACACTTACGTGATGCTGCGCGGGCCGGACGGCTCCACCTTCGACAATGACGATTCAGAGGGAGAAGATACCGACGGAACCAATTCGGCGCTCGATGTCACCCTTCCCGCCAATGGCACTTATCGCCTAATGGTCACATCGTACCGTTCAGGCGAGACTGGCGGCTATTCGCTGTCCACCAACGGTCCCACGATCCTGGCGGCCGGCGGCAACCGCGCGGGCGGTCGGGCGAGCGGATCGGCCATCGGCGCGGCCACGGCTTCTGATGCGCTGGTGCCGGGCGGCAGCGTATCGGGCCAGTTGGCCAGCGGCGATGCCACGCTCGATAGCGGCGAATTCTTCGACACCTACACGCTTAACGCCGATCCCGGCACGCGGCTGGTGCTGGAAATGACCTCGTCTGCCGTGGACACCTACTTGGCCGCATTCGGCGCAGGCGATTACCAGGTGTCGAACGATGATGACGCATCGGGCGGGAACGGCACCAATAGCCGGCTGGAAGTGACTGTGCCCGAAACCGGCACGCTGACCGTGGCCGCCACCAGCTATGCCGGCGGCGAAACCGGCGCCTATCGCCTCAGTGCCGGCTATGCAGGTGCCAGCGCGCGCAACCAGCAGGCCGCCCCGTCGCAGGCCATGGCGTGGAGCGGCACGATCAGCGGCGAGTTGGAGCAATCCGACCCGCGCGGCGACCGCAGCCTGAACGATGTCTACACCATCGAGGGCGAGGCCGGGCAGGCACTGCGGCTGGCGCTGACTTCGGACGCATTCGATCCGCTGGTGCGGGTGGAAGGGCCGGACGGCTTCGTGGCCGAGAATGACGACGATCCGGCGGGCGGCACGCTCAATGCGTTGCTCGATACCACCCTGCCCGCCAGCGGCACGTATCGCGTGGTGGTGGGCAGCTATGCCACCGATGGCATGGGCGCTTATCGCCTGCAATCCGGTACCGGCACAGGCCAGGCCAGCACCGGCGGCACGCAGGTGGCCAGCGCCAATGCGGGCGATATTGCGCTGGGCCAGCAGCTTGAGGCCTCACTGGCGCAAGGTGACCAGACCATCTCCAGCGGCGAATTCACCGATTTCTACAACTTCACCGGCAGCCGCGGCCAGCGGGTGATCTTCGACATGGCCTCGGCCGATTTCGACACCTACCTTTCGCTGCAATTCCCCGGCGGCGGGCAGGAAGACAACGATGATCGCGCTGGCGGCGAAACCACCGACAGCCGCCTGGTGGTCACCCTGCCCGAGGATGGCGAATACCGCCTGATGGCCACCAGCTATCAACCCGAAGAAAGCGGCAGGTACCAGATCTCCATGGCCGAACCGTCGGTGGCCGATGGTACGCTGGATCCGCGCGTCGGCTCCAGCCGGGTATTCCTGCTCAGCGTTGGCGTATCCGACTATGAACGGATGAACCAGCTGGACCTGACCGATCAGGATGCCACCAAACTGACCGAAACCATGCAGCGCAGCGGCATGCTGGGCAGCCAGAGCGTGACGCTGGTCAATGCCCAGGCCACCCGCGCCAATTTCGAGGCAGCCGTGGCCGACATCTCGCGCGTGATCGGCCCAGATGACCTGTTCCTGGTGTTCTTCTCCGGCCACGGCGGCAAGAACCAGGTCGACCGGTCAATCGAGCAGGACGGGGTGAGCGAAACGATCGAAATGTTCGATACCGCCATCGCCGATTACGAGCTGTCTGCCATGCTTGAGCCGATCAGCGCGCGCACGCTGCTGGTGCTGGACAGCTGCTTTTCCGGCGGGTTCGACGATATCATCAACAACCGCGTGGGCCGGATGGGCGTGTTCAGTTCGGATAGCGACCTGACCAGTCTGGTAGCCGACAAGTTCGAGGCGGGCGGCTATATCAGCCACATCCTGCAGCTGGCGATGGAAGGCCAGGCCGATGCCAATGGCGACACCACGATCACGGCGGGCGAATTGTCCGAATTCATGCGCACCACTTTCTATCGCATCGCGCTGAGCGAGCCGCTGGAAAGCGACTGGTACGATACGGCGCGCGGCCACTCGGGCAGCGGCTACCAGCACATCGTGGTCAATCGCGGCGGTGACGGGATGCCATATGAAGAGGTGCTGGTGAACCTGACTGCGGCCTCACGCTGAGTCAGGCACCGCTGGCGGATGGCGGCGGCGGTGGCGGGATCGTCACTTGCCGCAAGTGCGGATAGCGCACGTAAATCCGCTCGAGCGCCTCGGGATTGCCCACGCCGACCACCTCGTAGTCGCCGCAGGCCGCCCGCAGCGCTGCCACCGCGGGCTGCGCGGGATCGACCGTGTTGGGCCCGGCCCATTGCATTTCCTCGCCCAGTCGCGCCATCGTCTCGCCGCTGACGCGGTTGACCAGTGTGTAGAACCCGTCGCCGTCGCGCCCCAAGCCGGTCTCGGTGTGGAACCATGCCAGCGCCTCATCGCGGCCCGGCTGGCTGACGAACACGCAGCCATCGCGCAGGGTGATTCGGCCGGTAAAGGCGGCTTCCAGCTGCCAGCCGGTGCGGACAGTCGCGGCGGGCCACATGTGGACCGCACCAGCTAGCCCCGGCGCTATTTCCGGGTGGCGCAGTTCCTGCTGGAAGCGCCACGCAATGTGACGCGGCACTTGCCAGCCATTGTGCCCCACCCAAGCGTCAAATTCGCGCGCGGTAAGCAGGGTGTCGATCATGGCGATGGGATCGTCCTCTCCCTTGCCTGACAGGCCCGATCCCATCAACGCCTGGCGTGCTTCGAGCCGGTTGAGCCACAACTCGCCCACGACCTTGGCATTGGCGGGCGCAGCAGCCGTAGCGGGCCGCTCGATCTCGTCACCGGAATGCAGCTGTTCGGATGGCAGGATCAGCTTGCGATAGTCAGGCGCCGGGGCAATGTCCTGCGTCGCCAGGCCGACGGGCTCGGAAGCTGGCGTGCTGGGGCCGCAACTGGCCAGCAGGACGGCAGATAGGAGCGCGAGCTTGTGCATTGCCCGGCGCTATGCCGCGCACGGGCTGAAACAGGCCTGAATGCGGGCAGCGGCCCCCGTTCAGCGCAGCAGCACCAGTTCCTCGGCCATGCTGGGGTGCAGCGCCACGGTATCGTCGAACGCCTGCTTGGTCAGGCCCGCCTTCAGCGCCACGGCGGCCACCTGCAGGATTTCCGGCGCTTCAGGGCCGATCATGTGGATGCCGAGGATCTTCTCGGACGTTTCCTCCACGATCATCTTGTACAGCCCGCGCTCGGCATGGGGCGAGAAGATGTTCTTCATCGGCCGGAAGTCCGCACTGTAGATTTTCACCCGGCCATACTGCTCGCGCGCCTGCTCCTCGGTCAGGCCCACGCC
>JAZKFK010000295.1:0-2186 GCA_040386475.1 Pseudomonadota bacterium
CCGTACTTGATGACCATGGTCTTGCCGTGGTACTTGCGGATATAGGGCAGGGCTTGCGCGAGGATCTCGGCCTTGTCGCGTGGCGCGATGGTGGTGACGTCGGTCATGGCATCGAAGGAGTCTATGGAAGGAGCAGGCATTGTGCAGCAACGCTGCGACGGACCACCCGAGACATCCCGATGGTTGCCCGCGGGAGCGCTCAATACGCGGTGGAGGTTTCGCCGTAATTGGTGGGCACTTCGCCATACCCGTGCACACACGTCCGCAGCACGGCTTTCATGCCTTCCACATCGTCGCCGTCGATGGCCTCGCGCAGCGCCGTGATCTGTGTGGCCAACGCCGGCCAGGGCAGGAAATCTTCGCGGGCCTGCATGATCCGCGGGTGTGCGGTGGACGAGGGGTTGTCGCCGATCAGCAATTCCTCGTAGAGCTTTTCCCCCGGACGCAGCCCGGTGACCACGATCTCGATATCCCCATCGGGATGGTCCGCGTCGCGCACGCGCAGGCCGGAGAGCTCCACCATGCGCCGCGCGAGTTGCATGATGCGCACGGGTTGCCCCATGTCGAGCAGGAAGACTTCGCCCCCGGATGCCATGGCGCCGGCATGCAACACCAGCTGGGCCGCTTCGGGTATGGTCATGAAATACCGCGTCACCTCCGGATGGGTCACGGTCAATGGGCCCCCTTCGGCCAGCTGCGAGCGGAACAACGGCACCACGCTGCCACTGGAGCCCAGCACGTTGCCAAAACGCACCATGCAGAAATTGGTGGCAGCGCCATCGACCGAGGCCGCCAGCGCCTGCAGCACCAGTTCGGCCATGCGTTTGCTGGCTCCCATCACGTTGGTGGGCCGCACGGCCTTGTCGGTGGAGATCAGCACGAAATGGACAACCCCGGCATCCAGTGCGGCACGCGCCACATTCAGCGTGCCCATCACGTTGTTGGACAGCCCCTCCGCCGGGTTGCTTTCCACCATGGGCACGTGTTTGTAGGCGGCCGCGTGGTAGACGCTGCGGGGCCGGTACAGGGCGAATATTTCCTTCAGCCGCCGAGGGTTGGACACGCTGCCCAACAAGGGCACCAGCTCTACAGCCCTCCCGCGGCCGGCGTCGAGGGTCGTCAGCTCCTGGTGGATGGCGTAGAGGCCAAACTCGCTGTGGTCCAGCAACAGCAGCTGACGCGGCATTTCGCGGATGATCTGCCGGCACAACTCGCCGCCGATGCTGCCCCCTGCCCCGGTGACCAGCACTACCTGTCCGCGCAGATTGCGGGCCAGCGCCTGGCGATCCACATCCACGGCATCGCGGCCCAGCAAATCCTCGATGTCGAGTTCGCGGAAATCCTGCAAGGTGACTCGCCCGCTGGCCAGGTCGGACATGCCCGGCACCGTGCGGATATGCACCGGCACATGCGCCAGGCTTTCAATGATGGCATTGCGCCGGCTGCGCGGTGCGCTGGGAATCGCCAGCAGGATGTCGGTCACTGCATGCTGCTGCACCAGCGCCTGGATTCTGCTTGCGGAATGGACAGCCGCACCGTTGATGGTCCGCCCGACCTTGGCCCGGTCATCGTCCACAAAACCCACCAATACATATTGATGGGTCGTGGCAATGGCCGCAGCCGTTTGCACGCCGGCCTCACCAGCCCCGTAAATCAAGAGCCGTCCCGCCGGCTGGGCATGGTGCAAACCCACGCCAGCCAACCAAAACCGCGCCAATGCCCGGCTACCGCCTACAAGCAGCAGGAAAATGATGGGCTGCAATATCCCCAGGCTTCGTGGCACGCCCAACCAGCGCTGCCACAACAAAATCGCCGACAGCACCACGGCATACAGTACAACCGCCTGGGCAATGGTCAGCAAAGCCGCCAGGCCGGTGTAACGGAATATCGCGCGATAAAGACCGAGGCGCACGAAAATGGGGATGGACAACACGGGCGCGAGCCCATACACCCACCATTGCGCCCCATCGGGCCAATTGAACGCATCCAACCGCAGGGTATACGCGATCCATGTGGCGATAAGCGCCAGCAACACATCCAGAAGCAGGACCGCCAACTGCTTGAACCGCCTGGGCCAGGCGACAAAACTCTCAGCCATGGGGAACGTCAGGAAAACGCGGCGAAGGAAAGCTTCGCCGATGCCACGAAAAATGACAGCCAAACCCCATCAGGGCCAGCACGTGGAC
>JAZKFK010000296.1:0-1851 GCA_040386475.1 Pseudomonadota bacterium
GATGAACTGTATGTCGTGCGCCTGCGCCAGTCGGACATCAAGCGGGTGGACGTAGTGGCGCTGGCTGCAGAAAGCCGCGCCGATGTCGATGCCTTGCATGACAAGGTGGCTGCCTCGGGCTGCCGGATCATCTTTGCTCCGCGCGAGCTGGCCACGTTCGGCGGCGGCTATGGCTTCCGCTTCTTCAATCCCGATGGCATCGAGATGGAGATCTCCGCCGAAGTGGCGCGCGGTTCCGCGCGTGTGCTCGCCCAGCGCGAGGCAATTCCGGCGAAGATCAGCCACGTCGTATTCCATTCCCCGCAGCACAAGGAAATCACCCAGTGGTTCATCGATGTGCTGGGCTTCCGGCTGTCCGACTGGATCGGCGATTTCATGAGCCTGATCCGCTGCAACACGGCCCATCACCGGATCGCTTTTCTTCCCGGCCCGCCGTGCCTCAACCACGTGGCCTATGACATGCCCGACCTGAACGAGATGATGCGCGGGCTGAAACGCCTGCGCCGCGAAGGCTTCGACACTGTTTGGGGCCCGGGCCGCCATACTGCTGGCGACAACACCTTCAGCTATTTCGTCACCCCGGCAGGTTTCACGGTGGAATACACCGCCGAGCTGGAGGAAGTTGATTTCGACACGTGGGAGGCGCGCACTTTCGCCCCTGCCCCCGATATCATGGACCAGTGGGGCACCGGCACCGGCGGCCCGCAGACCATGCCCCGTGCCGAGGCCGATGCCGGCCTGTTCCAGCCTTCAGGAGTTTAATCAGATGGCCTTGTTCGAGCCTTTCCCCAATTACGTCTGGAACCTGGGCGTCTCGATCGCGCTGGAGAACGGCGGCAAGATCGGCGAGATCGTCGACATCATCAAGCCGCTGATGGCCAAGGCCGAAGCAGGCGAGGATGCCAATACGCAGGACTTCATGACCGAATGGGTCAAGATGGCCGACAAGCTGTCCGAACTGGCCGAGGAAGACCTGGCCAAGGGCCGCGAATTCTCTGCCGGCAACAAGCTGAAGCGCACGGCGATCTACTACCAGACCGGCGAGCGAATGCAGGCGCACGGGTCACCCGGCCGGCTGGAAACCTACCAGAAGGCGGTCGGCAATTTCCTGCGCGGGGTGCAACTGGCGGGCGATCCGGTCACCCATGTGACGATCCCGTATGAAGGCAAGGAAATCTCCGGCCTGTTCCATCGCGCGCCGGTGGATGGTCCTGCTCCCTGCGTGGTCTATTGCAACGGGCTCGACAGCATGAAGGAGATGCTTTGGATGGGCGGGTTGCCCTATGCCCTGGCCAAGCGCGGCATCCACACCCTGTGCATCGACCAACCGGGAACCGGCGATGCGCTGCGCCTGCACAATCTGCCCGCCACGCCTTATGCCGAAAGGTGGGCGTCGAAGTGGGTGGACTGGCTGGAAACGCAGGACTGCGTGAAGAACGACGCGATCGGCATGACCGGCATTTCGCTGGGCGGTCACTTTGCGCCGCGTGCGGTGGCTTACGAACCGCGCTTTGCCAGCGGCGCTGCCTGGGGTGCCAACCACAACTGGCACGAAGTACAATACAAGCGCATGAAGCGCGAAGGCGAGAACCCCGTGCCGCATTACTGGCAGCACGTGTTCTGGGTGTTCGGCGCGAGCGACATGGACGATTTCCTCGCCAAGACCAAGGACATGGACCTGAACGGCCACATGGACCGGATCAAGGTGCCCTTCCTGGTCACTCATGGCGTGGCCGACCGGCAGATCTCGCCCGATTATGCCAACCAGACTTACGACCAGCTGGTCAATTCACCGCGCCGGGAACTGAAATGGTTCACCCCGCGCGAAGGCGGTGTGGAGCATGTCGGGGC